>CAYZQX010000001.1:0-7445 GCA_964480615.1 uncultured Chitinophagales bacterium
ATTTATTATATTTGTCAAGCTATTTTAGGCACGCACAACCCTGAAGCTTGTTGCAATAACTGCACTAAGTCTAGTGTCTAGAGTCTAGTGTCCAATATCTTGTTAAAGCGATTTACGATTACTGATTTACAATAATACAATAACGATTACAATCTTTAGGAGTTTGGTGTTTTAATTTTATGTCACTATATCTTACGAATTAAAGTCCAGTGTCTAGAGTCTAGTTTCTAGTGTCAATTAAGCGATAACCGATTTAGGATTTACGAAACAGATGTTTATTGCAGGAACTGTACTAGGTCTAGCGTCTAGTATCCAGTGTCCAGTGTCCAGTTATAGCGATAGGGATAGCAGTGGATATCCTTTTAGGAGGCTATTGAATAGCTGTATCTACTATGGTTGTAAGATGCTCAACTGTAAGTAAAACAACATAGATACATCGTACTCAAGCCTCCTAAAAGATAGGAACGTATAGCCCGGGCCGGAGGCATCGCCATAATAACCTTACAACTTAAATATTAATACCCTTGCTCAAATGTTTTACTACAAGAATAGCTTATCATTCAATTAAAATGTATGGTCAATAAATTATAGCACATTGTACAACTATGTTAGCAGAGCCTAAATACATTACAAAAAAAAAGCCCCACCAGGGCAGGCAGGGCAATACTTTTCAAAAGAACCAGAATTAGAAAAAGGGTTGTTCTTTTTACTCACACTAACGAGGCATTAGAAAAAAAAATTAACTTAAATTATTTATAATTATTTTTTATTTATTTCTGTGGTACAATCAATATTTTTTGACCTATTTTTAGATCATTGCTCGACAGCCCATTGATCAACTTTAGTTGTTCCACTGTGGTATTAAAACGTTTTGATAAGCTATAAAGTGTTTCTTTAGGTTGCACTTCATATACAATGGCACGTTCTGTATTCACAATCGAATTATCATTGATACTTGGTTTATTGGTCAGCCAATCGGGGGTTATATCCCTATCAGTATTGGCCACAGGATTTTGGTTATTTGACGAGGTTTTTTTAGGCACTGCTTGATTGTTTCTAACTTCTAATAATGGGTTATCCAGCTTGCCTTTTTCCACAAGTTTTCCTTGCTCAGCTTTATTTGCTTTACTAGGAATCACATAATCAGTTGAAGCTGTCACATTGTGATCTTCCGGTTTATCAGCAGTAATCCAATCGATCCCTGATTTCGGCTTTTGGGTACTAGTGGATGAAGAATGATTGTTGCTGTTATCGTTCTTTGGTGTCCAATCATAATCAGCATCATTAGTATATACATATTCTACATTGTTCTTAGCATTGCTATTGTTACTATTAGCTGATTTAGTTCGTTCTATTTCCTTATTGGCCTTATTGTTAACTTTTTCGGCATCAGTATCAGCAGTATAATTATTCGCTGACTTGGCCACATTTTTTTGATTGCTGTCAGGACTTGTAGATTTTTTGGTTGACTGATTTGCTTTTTGATTGCGCGCTTCTACTGAACTGAGATAGTCTTCTTCTTCAATTCTCACAACTGGTCTTCTAGGGTTTTTAGTCCTCAAATATACGATTTGTCCTTGCTCTGGTTCTTCTCCTTTTTTCAGGTGATTTTTCTTGTACAATTTACTGAGTTTCACACCATATTTTTGGCTGATTTCCCACATTGATTGATCTTCTTGTACCTTGGTAATCTTATTATCAAATACACCTATAATTCTCTTAGGTTGGAGATATACTCTTGAGTTAGCGGGAAACACATCGGTAGGTCTTACATCATTGTATTTGCATATCTTTTTAATATCCATTTCATAAGCTCTAGCCACTTCAGCCGGTGTCGCTTCCCTGGATACCGTAGTCGTTTTTATGCGATTAAAGTACACAATCTCCCCCGCTTTAAGTCTAGACTTACGCCCTGCACTTTCTTCTTCTTCTTCAAGTGCTGAATAGATTTTATAGTCGTATTTATATTTTTTTTCTTTTTGTTTTTCACGACTAGAAAGTTCCTCTTCATAAGGCTGATTATAAACTTGTGACTCTGCTTGCGGCACATCTCTTTTTCTAAAGATGCCCCAGAATCCTCTTTTCTTTTCATTCTGATAAGAAGCCTGTATAGGATGATCTGTATCCTTTATGGCCATATAACGACGATCCAATTCATATAAATTATATTTTTCGATGGTTTCAATTAATTGCAATGGGTAATTAGGATCAGTGGCATAGCCAGCATCTTTCAATCCATAGGCCCATCCTACATAGTCTGTGACGCTTAGAGAAAATAAGTTTTTATAGCGATCCCTCGAGTTCAAGAATTCGGAATGATCTCTAAATGATTCTGCTACATCATTGTATTTTCTAAAACATTCACCAGCAACATCATCATCATAGGTAATGCTGGGGCCCGTCCATCCAGCGTGGCACTTTATACCAAAATGGTTTTGTGCTTCACGGGCGAGGTAACTATTCCCAAAACCCGATTCAATTATGGCTTGTGCCATTGTAATAGATGCTGGAATGCGGTATGATTGCATTTCTTCCACTGCCATCATTTTATGAGCAGCTATGTATTCTTCCACTGAATAATTAGGAAGACCAAAGATTTCAAAACTCAAACAAAATTGCCCCAATAGGAGGATGGACAAGATAGCTTTTTTCATAGTTGTTAGTTTATTGGTTTTTCATTAACGCTTAAACACCGGCATTTGGTGTCTAAAAATGTTAATTACCAACAAACGTGCCAATTTTGAAAACAATCAGTATTCTAGCAAATTAATGCAAAAAAACCCATAATTTCTAGTAAAAAATTAAGTAAAAAATGTATTTGCGATTAAAAAATCCTCACAAATTGAGGATTTGGTCTGGGAAGTATATAGTTCATCCCTTCCTAAATTTTAATAAAAATGATAATTATGGCTTCAAAATCAATTTTTGGCCTATCACAATTTTATTGTCATTCATCTTATTGAGTGCCTTTAGTTCATCCACGGTCAGGCCATATTTAGAGGCTATACGAAAAAGGGTTTCTCCAGCGATGACCTTATGATAACTGGGTGGAGCTGGCTGAGCAATCAATTCATTGCTGGTAGAATCCGGCGAAACAGGAATTACAATTAACTCCTCACCAGTCGCAGTTGTGCTAGGCTTAGAGATGAGCTCAAACTCAGGCATATCAAAAATGGTGGGTTTTTCTTGGTCTTGGGCTGCCTGCTTTTCTTTTGGTTTAGGTTTAGCGTTTTGATTTTGCTTGGTTGGAGTAGTTTGTTGCTGTGGTTGCTGAGCTTGCTGTGGCTTAATTGTATTGGCAAGAGTCAAGACAGGTTCAGGCGCGAAGTTGGCATCGGAATTGGACACATATAAGTTGCCACTCACCTCTTCTAGCACTTCAAAACTATCTACAATAACGGCATCCTTGGGCAGTTTAGGATGTATGAGTCTATCCATTTGAGCGGTCTCCACATTTGCCGCAGTTGTAGAATTATCCTGTGTGAGCGAAGCAGATCCTGCTGGCTTTAGGGATTGTACATATTCCTTTTCACTGCTAAAAAATGGATCGGGAAAATTCTTTTTGTCCACTAGATTTATAATAGTGTTAGGCTTAGGCTGGGTCTGATTAGGCAGCACATTGAGGGTTCTCAGGAAACTGGGGTCCATTGCAAATTTTTTAGCGATGGCCTCTATCCGATCACCTTCCATTACAATATACTCCTTGATTTTCTTTGGAGCTTTATTACCCAGTTTTTCCAAGAATATCAATTGGGAGGCTTTAAAATTTTCATTGAGTTGCAAGCCATTATACTTACACAATTGATCGCTGTGAATGTTATACAATTCAGCAATTTTTTGAGGGCTTACCTCAACATCATATTTTACATATTTATAACCACGGAATTTTGAGACTTTAATTTTGGTTATTTCCTTATTAGCTGGTTTGTGATTTTTTTTCTTAATACTCTTAGGAGAATTAGGCGATTCCACCACTGTATTGGGAATAGTCTTCAGTGGATTATAATTATAATTTTGTGATTTATGATATACATTGTAATCAGCTTGCGCTAGTAGTTCAGGTTGTTCGTCATATATATTCAAGTTATAGCGCTCTATTATGGCAATCAATTTTTGGGCATAGTTAGGATCCGTTGCATAGCCAGCTTTTTTCAATCCTTTGCACCAAGATACATAATCTTTCTTATCAAGTTGAAATAAAAATTGATACCTATCCTTAGCCAATACTTTGCTATGATCAATATAACTCTGTATGGCAGAGTCATACTTTCTAAAACATTCATTGGCTTCATCATCATCATACAGAATGGATGCGCCAGTCCAAGTATTGTGGCACTTTGCACCAAAATGATTATTCGCTAGGATTGCCAATGGACTCCTGCCAAAATTAGATTCTAATATGCCCTGCGCCAATTTTATACTAACTGGAATACCCGTTTTTTGCATCTCATCCAATGCGACATCCTTATAAGTCAATATATATTGTATAGCCAATTGATGGGTTGCTTCCTCTGATTCTAAATCCTGTGAGATGAGGTGCTCCATAGAGAAGAGCAAGAGTAGGCTCAATGGAAATATAAAAAAATTTAATCGCGTAAGGTTCATAAATAGGCGTACAAAAACGGTCAAAATTAGGGCAATTTTTATTACCTTATTGAGTTATGGCAAAGAATAATGCATAAAATCAAGGAAATGTTTATTCAAACACATCTTAATCCAATAAATTAAAGATATTCAGCACCAAACACACAATAAATATTCATAATCATATAAACTAATTCACAACTTTTGATTTTAATTCTATTTTTAGCAAGAGTGCTTATTGATTAATTAATTATTTTTTGTAATATCTAGTTACAAAATAATTTGTGTCTTATTTAAAATTCTCTCTATGGCATCACCCGCCCACCATCTACTAAGCATAATGCGTGACTGCCTTCCACTGAGTTGAATTGTCAATTCAATTCATCCTACTTGTATGGGCGGGTCGGGCTGTACGAGACTACGCTAACGCTTCGGCCCTACGATACTCTTCGGGCAGCCACTTCGTGGCTTCTCTCCCATCCCTGATGCGTTTTTTTTGGGTTAGGACAAGCTAGTGCGATTTACGTTTATCAATATTGGATTTTCGATTCCGAAGCCTGTTGAAGCAACTAGTTGATAACTATGGTCCAATAGCCATTTTCTTTCCTATATACGCTTAGTTCTGTAAGCTTGCAAAACCCTTGTTATAGCTATATGAAAATGAATTTAATCCTATTGCACCACGACTCTTTTCAATTGTCAAGTAATCAATCCAATTTGGTAACCACTTCATTTTTACTTGCTTGCATTCATCGTGATAGGGATTGCAGCGGATATCCTTTTAGGAGGCCATTAGAAGTAGTACCTTAGGAAGTATGTAGAGTAACTTAATGCGTTGTAATAAAGTCCTAGTAAGCAGGGATATGGCCTCCTACAAGATAGCAGCGGAAAGCCCGGGCCGTAGGCATCACCATAATCGCTTAATAACTAGATATAGAGCAAGTATTACTTAATCAAGGTAATATTCCCTTGAATTAATTCACGCACTCCATTAGTCCTTACAACTTGTGCATAATAAACATATACACCTAGTTCGCAAGCCAAACCATTATAGCTGCCATCCCAACCTGCATTATTATCTACACTGCGAAAGAGGAGTTTTCCCCACCTATCGTATATGCTTATTTCTAATGCAATATAATCATTGCCTACTAATCTGAATACATCATTCTTGCCATCACCATTAGGAGAAAAAGCACTAGGAGCATACAAATTTTTATTACTACACTGTTCTGTCTGGATTTGCACTGCATGGCTACTTGTATTACAACCATCTTCTACATCTAGAACATATTGATATTCATAAATTCCTTCTAATGATCCCATAAAATCTAATTCAGGAATGAGGCCTGAAGTGGAGCCATCATTAATTGCCATCCAGCTCCCACTCAATCCAGTACTGATGACCAGATCATTCAAATTTATGCTCGATTCAGAGTCGATATCATTACAAAGTATTTCGGTGCTTTGAATCTCAAATTTTGGTATGATGGTAATGGGTAATACTAAACTTAATGATTCACATTCCACAGGGTCAGTTGTAGGTGGATTGATTGTATAATCAAAATATTGAATCCCAGTTTGATTATTATAATTCCAAATGCCATTATTAATGACCTGATTAGACAAACTCCAGCTCCCTAAGAAATCACTGTTAGATGTTAAGTAGCCATTCAAATCCAAAGTATTAATTTCATCAGCGCATATTTCAGTAATGTTTTCATTGATCTCTGCATACAGGGGTGTACATCCACAATCTTCAAGTGAAAGTGTTAAGGTGGAAATATCATTGTCGCATGCCCCTGAGCCACTTACCAAATAATCAAAATAATAGTCCCCTGGAATAATATCATTCGTATTAAAACTTGAACCCATTAAGCTAGCTCCGAATGGTCCATTTGCAATCCATTGACCATTGATAGCTGCTGATAGGCTGAGGTAATTATTTAAGTTAATTGTTCCGCCTAAGCAACTTGTCTCTATCATATCGTCTCCAGCATTAGGGGCATCAAATATTTCTAAAACTACTTGATTAGAGGATGGGCAACCCGTCGGTGGCTCTTCAATGAGTGTAAAACTGAGTTCATAAGTACCAGGATCTGAATTGTTATAACTGAGTACATTGCCCATTATAACAGCGGAACTTGAACCAGTTGGCGTATTTGTTATAGACCAACTACCAAGCTCGGTTGTGATTAACAATGTATTTAGATCAATACTAAATCCGTTATTACACACATCATTAGGACTATTAATTGCAACCGACGGGCAGGAACAGTCCTCTACTAACAGCTCTATTGTATATATCTGTGCACCGCAAGGTCCATTATCAGGTATGTTATAGGTAAAAGTATAATTACCTGGTGCTACCCCAGAAAATTCACGTGCAGTAAATAATCCGCTACTACCTGAATTATCCGTATCAGACCAACTTCCATTTGTACTACCTTCAAGAATATAGTTGTAAAAGTCTATTACTGATCCATTAGCTGAGTCATTACATATATTGCCATTGGGCTGTACCGTAGCAAGCGGTAAAGCTGTAATACTAACACTCACCATTTCGCTATCTTCGGCACAAGCACCTACCCCACTTACGGTATATAAAAATGTATAAAGACCCCCTGAATGATTATTAGGATTAAATGATCCTGTAAAGCTGTTGAATGATCCAATATCTGGTGTGCCAGAATCTATTGACCAAGTGCCATCAGCATCTGCATTTGTAAGTAAAGAATATAGATCTATTATTGATGTTGCATCATTACATACCTCAACCGAAGTTCCTATACCTGCACTTACAGTTGCATTAATCGTTATACTTGCATTTTCAACAACTTCCGGACAAGCTCCTTGTGCTG
>CAYZQX010000001.1:7545-16937 GCA_964480615.1 uncultured Chitinophagales bacterium
GTGCTATACCTGATACTGTATAGTTGTAAGTATAACTGCTATTATCTGCTAAGCCGGTACCATTAAAAGTAGTTCCAGTAAGTGCTGGTGCGCCACCATTCGGTGAAAAACTTCCTCCTGTGATAGATACCAATGTATTCAAATTTATTGTAGCTGCGCCTTCTGTGGCATCATTACATACTGTGGCATTGTTATCGATTCCTGCATTTGGAATTGGGTTAACAGTAATGATCGCATCAGAAGTTTCTAGTGGACTACATGCTGTAGCTGCTATAGTATAGGTAATGGTTACATTTGTGGCTACACTGATATTACTTGGAGGGCTGTATGTCCCTGTACTTGCGTTAATAGTGCCAATAGAAGGACTGATTGACCAAGATCCTCCACTAGTTTGACCTGTTGTTATTGGTACTACTGGCGAAGCGCCAGCACAAGTTGATGGAGCTATCGTAAAATCAGCAACAGGTGAAGTCACAGGATTTACTTGTACAGTCACTGTTTGTGGAGTGCCGCTACATCCGCCACTGGTAGCCGTGGGTGTTACAGTATAAGTAACTGTTTGGGCGGTCGTAGAAGTATTTATTAATGTATTATTGATCGTTGCACCGCTTTGTGCGGTAGTGCTTTCTCCTGTTACATTTGCATTGGCAGTAGCTACCCAACTAAATGTGGAAGCGGCAGAGGCAGTAAGAGGAAAATTCAAGGTAGCTTCACTACATATTGTAGGAATAGTATTAGCACTAGTCATTGTCGGTGGTGTACAGCTGGAGGTACAAGTTACGTTTGCCGACCAACCTGCTTGATTATTAAACTCATCTGATTGAAAATTTATATAAAGACATCCCGAAGCATTACTTGAAACAATAGTACCAGGGCTTGAACTACCACAATAGGTTCCTATTAATGGAGATCCTGCATTGTTTCCATTTCTTATAGTCAAGAAATCATAAGCACAACCTGAGCCTCCTTCTAATGAAAAGGAAGTAAAGGATAGAGTGACTTGTTGTCCGGCTCCAGCGCATATAACCCAAGTATCATTTGCAAAACTGCAATAGTTATTAGGGCCATTGGAATCTGTAAAACTAGTCCCACAACCTACCGTCTGTGTAGTGTTAAGATAATTTATTTGAAAAGGACAACCGTAGTTTATACATCCATCTGAATTGGCATCATATATAACACCACCACCAAATCCCAATTGATATGCATCATAGGTAACTGGAACAGCCCAAACTGTTGATGGCCAAGTCTCATCGGAAGTCGAATGTCCTGAACAGTTGGTTTCAGAACCATCAAAATTTCCATTTGAATTACCATCAACATCTAAATAGCATGGATTCGAATTGCTATAGGTGCTGGGATTTGTAAGATCAAAACTACTTGGATCACAATCAAATATGGCATAGGCAATTCCTGCTGCATAGATACCGGTTCCAGGCGGAGGCAATACATAATCATCATTGGTCAATATATTCAGTGTTTGACCAGAATTCAAATTATAAGGTCCTGAATTCACCTGTGCCACACCATCTATATTAAACTGAAAAGTACCTACACTAGAACAAGGGCTTGTAGTGTCTCCACAAGCGGGTGAACATGTGTCAGTTATCGCAAGGCTACTATTCGATCCTGGACAGCCAGCTAGACTAGCTACAATATTAGTATAAGATCCCGCATTCAGATTTGAAATAGTGATAACACCGCTACTGTTTGAAGTCATATTTGCAGATGGGACATTTACACCATTGTCCGTGTAGCTTACGCTATAAGTTGTATTTGGATTCAGTCCGCTAATAATGATACTTCCATTAGTACCCCCACAAGTGGTGGCATTAGTACTTGTCACTGTATAACTCGGTATTGTTGGATTGCTTAAATTAACTGAGCCAGCTATACTAGAGCATCCACTAAGTGATGTCAAAATATTGGTATAGCTGCCAGCATCTAAATTCGGAATAGTGATTACCCCACTAGCATTGGACATCATATTTGCTGCTGGTACACTCGTCCCACTATCAGTGTAACTTATCGAATAGAGAGTATTTGCAGTTAAGTTACTGAGTGTAATGCTTCCATTTGCACTTATACAAGTTGTTGGATTATTGCCAGCTATTGTTGGGCTGGGTGGAGTACAAGCGTTACAAGATACACCTGTAGAAACAGAATAAATACAGGATGCTGAGCCAGAATCAGGATTTGCATACAAGGTAATAGTTTCTACACAACCCATCACTGTAACGGATATAGAACTGGTAAAATCTCCAAAAGCCGCATCACCAAAATTCCATAAGTATTCATAAGTCAAAACATTGACTTTATTATCAAATTGTGTCCAGTCGCTATCATTATTTACATTTACAGTACTACCTATATGTGCTGAAATAGTCTCGGATAATCCTTGGTGAGGAGCTATGCTAGCGGGATAGCTATTAGGTACGACCGTAGGTGTATTGCTTGATGAAGTGAATACAAATGCACTACCATAATAACCATAAGCATCATCAATAGTTCCATAGTCAACTATAAAATTCAATGTATAGGTTACGCTAAGATCAGGGTTAGTTACCATGCCCGCTAAAGAAAAATTTCCAGAATCACATGCCAAAAGCTTCTTATCAATTCCCATAACTAGGATTATCAATAAAAGCCCTATAATCATTCTACACTTGATAACTATTTTCATCATAATTGTTACTTTTTTATGGCTCAACTATATATAAAAATATAGGAAGAACACATTGTCAAAAAACCTGAAATTGCCTACTATCCCACTTAGATACGCTATCATAAAAAGCGCTTCTGGTATCCACCTATTTCTTTTGTAAAATTACGTTTTTATTGACCCAATAGTAGCAATGCGATCTTAATTTTAGGAAATTTTTAGAGCTACTAAATATATATTATTTACAATATTTTTACTCCTAAATAAGTGAATGTCAAATGAATAGATATCAAATATAAGAAATTGACACATAAATAATTAAAAGAATATTGTTTAGGTTACCGACCTATCAGAATCATTCTATCACAGCTTTAGAAGTTAATATTTTTGTAGTCATTTATTGCTTCATAATAGGCCTCCATAAAGGGTTGTTCTTAAGCCCAAGATTTTGGTTTTATACATACCATATTAATTGACAAAGACTATCCACTTTCTTATAAAATTTGATTGTGGCGATGCCTACCCTTCG
The DNA here is from genome assembly GCA_964480615.1 of uncultured Chitinophagales bacterium. Classification (GTDB taxonomy): domain Bacteria; phylum Bacteroidota; class Bacteroidia; order Chitinophagales; family UBA2359; genus CAYZQX01. The sequence goes on from CAYZQX010000001.1 coordinate 10,737, forward strand.
GCTGCGCTCAGGGATAGGCCCGGGCTATACAGGGCTACGCTTACGCTCCGGTACTGGGCTGTCAGGTTATATAACATTAAGATTATCTACTAGCATAATGAACCTGTCAGTCCAGCACAAACCCTTACTATCCCTATCGCGCTGCGCGATTTACGATCCACGATTTTGGATTTACGATAATACAATAATGAGTTCAATTCTTCGGGGCTTTACAGCGTATATATTTATAAAACTAGAAATAACTAATTAAAGTCTAGTGTCCATTATCTAGAGTCCAGTGTCTTGTTATAGCGATTTACGATACTGAAGCTGGTTGCAGTAACTAGTTAAAGTCTAGTGTCCATTATCCAATATTCAGTATTTAGTATTTAGTGTCATTTATTCAATGTCTATTGTCTAGTGACCAGTATCTAGCATCTATAATCTTGTGCCTAGTATCTAAAGTCTAGTACTTCGCCAATAAGTTCCGTTTTCCAAAATACTATGGCGAGACTCCATACAAAGAACTTTATAAATCCTAAAAAATAATCACAGCATGATTGGTATAAATTATTAGAATTAATAGTATCCCATGAATATTGAAATCAATTTGTTTTTTCGATGTATAAGTTCAATAGTAGGTAGTTGCAAGTCTAGTGCTTTTAGATATAACTGAATATATTGGGGTAGGGATTGCAGCGGATATCCTTTTAGGAGGCAATTTCTTTTCCTCCATTATTATAAATTATCACTAACAATAGCAGCATGTAATTATTATTTGGGTTAAGTGTTCTTCTTGCCTCCTAAAAGATAGAAGCGTAAAGCCCGGCCTGCCCTTAACCGGTGGTTTATATTTATTATTTGTTGTAGGGCAGGCACCCCCCCAAAGAAAATTATTGTTTGAATAAAAACGTAACTATACGAACAATGCCAACCTCTATCAATTTGCTAGATTGAACAGTGTTTAGAACCAAAAAAAAAGCCGCCCATAAGGCGGCTTTAAAATATATTCGAGCAAAAATGTGCTTACTGCTTAATCATCTTCACAAGATTGGTTTGCCCCTTCATTGTCATTTCAACAAAATACGCACCATTTGTCAGATAAGAAATATCTAAACCTATGTTATTGCTGCCTATAACTGCAGCTACTTCTTTGGTCATCACCTGCCTACCTGTAAGATCAAGGACACGAATTTCTTGAGACCCATTTATCTCACTTGTCCAACTTACTTGCAATAAATCATGAGCTGGCACTGGAGATAAAGAAATGTTGTTAACAATATGGTTATTGCGCACTAAGGTCACTATATAGGAATTACTTGTGGTTCCATCGAGATCTACTTGAGTAAGACTATAGTAATACACACCAGCTTTTACATCAGTATCGGCATAACTATAATTAATTAGTTCCCCATTTCCATTTGTTGATTCAATAACTGCAATAGATTCAAACAAGCTGCCATCTAAGGAACGGTTCAAAATAAAATAGTCATTATTCTCCTCTGATCCTGTTGTCCATTTTAATAGATTTCGGTTTTCCTCTACCACACCATTGAAACTCACTAAAGTAATCGGCGTCACTATACATTCAATGTATTCCTCTCCTACTGTTATACTGCAATCAATATCATCAACTGGTGTTACTGTGTAGGAATATCCCATATCTGTACTAAAGGGTCCGTCAATAATAGAGGAAGAAGTTGTACCATTATATCCTCCAGTATGTGAAGAGGTAACAAGGAATTCTTGCCCTGGTTCGCCTACAATAGTTAATACAACATTATATTCCAAATTATCTTCTAAGCAGTTAATCTCATGAGATACAAAAAATGTTTGGCATCCAGATGGATTTGATATTGTATTAATTGTAGGATCATTAGGTTGAGGTGTTGCAGGATTATCAGTGGATATATCTGAATGGTTATCAGCACTAAATATTGCCTGATTTTCAATTGTTCCATCACCCGTATATGGTTCATCTACGATCACTACAAAACTGATCACTGCAGATTGACCTGGTGCTAAATTGCCAAGACTAGCTACAATTGTAGTGGGGAAATAATTTGAACTAGTAGTCCCACTTCCCTGTGAGGAAACCACTAAAGAACCAGCAAGGTATTGAACGTCGTTCTGGAGTACATCACTCATCATAACATTCATTGCTGTCCCTGTTGCATTTGCAGCATTTGTTACAGTTATAGAATAAATGAACTGTTCACCTGGATTAAGCAAGCCATCATCATTGCTATCATAGAAGTTTGATGTCTTTAATGCTGTAAGAATTGGTGAACTATATACAGGATCAGTTGTAGGATCTACTGGTACTGGCGTATTCGGATCATTCGTAGGCAGATCAGGGTGATTATCAGCACTAAATATACCTTGATTTTCAATAGTACCATCACCAGTATAAGGAACATTAACTAAAGCTGAGAAGCTCACTGTAGCTGATTGGCCTGGAGCCAAATTGCCCAGTAGCGCATTGATATTTCCAGCGGAAAAATCTGCTATGGCCGGCCCATTTCCGGTACTTACTGCTGTTATAGAGCCATCAATATAGCTTAATTCAGATGGTAACGGATCGAATAAGCTCACATTCAGTGCAGTTGCGGTAGCATTTGCCATATTAGTTATAGAGATACTATAATTAATCTGTTCTCCAGGATTGAGTGCGCCATCATTATTAGCATCTTCATAATCAGATGTTTTTATAGCTGTCAATATTGGAGAAGTACAATCATCCGCTAATTCAATAATGATAACATCAGAGAATACACATCCATTTACATCATAAGCAATAAGCTGATAGTTAGCAGGACCATTAATTACAAAATTCTGTGATTGCGCTAATTGAGCATAACCAACACTCCATATATAGGTTGCATATCCATCAGGTCCTTGTATCGTGTAAGGAAATTCTGAAGAACAAAGTTCAACAGCTGGCCCTAATTCAAATGGTGTACCACTAACTACATCTATCGCTACCTGATCTGTATAACTGCCACAAGCATTTGTAACTGTTAGGGTATATACTCGATCTATATTAGTAGTAGATATAGGATTTGGGCAATCATTACAATTGAGATCGATATTTGGTGTCCATAGATATGTGACATCAGAACCTTGTAGCAAAACAGGAAAATTGCCTAGCTGTACTAATTCACCTGCACAGACAATCTGGTCTGATCCAGCATTCGCTATAGGAGCAACACAACAATTTTCTATTGTTATTTCAGCTGTACTACTTCCAGCAGGGTTACACCCACTAGCAGCGATGGTATATGTAATTGTATAAGTACCAGGATTAGAAGCACTTAAATCTATTACACCTGTAGTGGGATTAATAACTAATCCTGATGCAGCACTATAACTACCACCAGTCGTAAAACCAGCTACAGCAGTAGGGATAGGATCACTATCTGTTGTGCAATAAGGGCCTGCATAGCTGATATCAGTTATTGGGGTACCCGATACATTTATCGTAACAGACGTCGTACTACTTCCTTGTGGATTACATCCATTAGCAACTACTGTATAGGTGATATCATAAGTACCTGGTGATGAAGCACTCAGATCTATCACCCCTGTACTACTATTGATTACTAATCCTGCTGTAGATACATAACTGCCACCTAGTGTGTATCCTGCTGCCATTACAGGTGAAGGATCTACATCATTTATACAATATGGACCATTATAATTTATACCTGTTACAGGGCTTATTGAAGGTGTAATTGTTAACTGTGCTGTACTACTTCCAGCAGGGTTACACCCACTAGCCGCGATGCTATATGTGACTGTATAAGTGCCAGGACTAGAGGCGCTTAAATCTATCACACCTGTAGTGGGATTAATAGTTAATCCTGATGCAGCACTATAAGTACCACCTGTTGTCAAACCAGCTACAGTAGTAGGCATAGGATCACTATCTGTTGTGCAATAGGGGCCTGCATAGCTGATATCAGTTATTGGGGTAATAGATGGTGCAAACTCAAAATAGATATAATCTTCTTCAAAATCTGCATTGCGACATGAAGAAGGAAGCAAAAATAGGTCGTTGACATTTGATGCTGCTAATATTGTAGCAGGTGGAATTTCACTATTTAAAGAATTCAAATAATAAACATAAAAGCTATTAATACCCAAAGCATAAGCTTGTTGAACCTCAGTAGTAAAATCCGCTGGACTACCTGATTGTGCAATAATATTACCACTATTATCAGCAAGGAACAGTGTAAGACTCCTTCCTATGCTAAGATCAGCATTGCTAATCGAATAGGTAAAAGACTGAGTAGGATCAAAACAATCAATAGTATTACAATTATAAACTATTCCTTCACTTAACTCAAAACAACCACTTACTGATCCTATAGTAGCGAGATTTCCACCTATTGTAGGTACAGGACTTGGAGGATTAGCAATGTCATACTGAATACCGAAAATATTATAACTACCTGATGCAAATGCTGCGGCAGGTGTGGGAATAAATTCAGTAGAACTAGGAGATATAGCTACTATATTTCCGTCAAAATCTGCAAGAATATAATTAGTGGTATATGTAACTCCAGAGGAAGTATTCAACCATACTAGTCCAGAAGGGATAGGTATAGTAGTACAACCTTGTGCATAAATAGATTGGATCTTCCATTGGCTCATCATCAATAGGCAGATTATGAGCATTTGATACAATTTACGATAATTTTCCATCTTCTTTACTTTTTTAAAATTGTTAATGAATAAAGAGATGATTAGTTGCCCCATGTTCCCTGTCCAGGATTGCAGGTAGTACAACTACCTGGAATTGTATTTACTACATTATATGGACTGGAAATCTGCGGAATATTATCACAATTACATCGCGTAAAAATAGTCTGAGCAGGACCATCCTGATCATATATTGGTAGGACAGTTGACCAGTTTATACCATTAGTAGAGTATTGCAAAGTTGAACCTACAGGACAAGCTGTTGCTGGCTGAGCTATAATACCACCAGATAAAGTACCAGAGTCGCAATTACTGTTAGAGCTAATTACTACTGCGGGTGCTTGAACCGTCAAATCAGGGCAGGTAGGATTAATAGGACAAGGCACAATAACTACTGAAGGATCTTCATCAAAAGTAGCATTGCCACTACTACAACCTATTGCATTTACTTGAGCACTATTAATATAGGTTTCTGTTGTGCCTGAAACGATACAATTATATGTCCAGCTAGTACCTGGAGTTAGTATTCCAGTATTATCAGTATAAGTAGCTTCACAAGTTAAGCCCAAAGCATCGCTAACAGAAACTGAACATAAATTTTCTGAACCATTGTTAGTAACAACAATTTCAAAACTAGCATCACCACCATCAATTACTATTTGTGTATCACTACCATCTGTAGCATGTTTATCAATACTTATATTTGCATATAATGGTATTGAAGTATTCGTAGGATCGTTTCCATTTGGATCTGATGGAGTACCCGTTTCATTAGGATCGGCAGGATTAGAAGAATCAGAATTATCCTCTACTAAGGTGCTAGTAGGGCTTGTACCCGTTGCTAAAGCTTGGTTATCAATACCCCCTGCTGCAATATCTAATGCTGTTAGCGTATAACTAGCTTCATAACTTGCAGTTTCTCCCACATTCAAAGTGCCAGCTGTACTTCCCATATCTGAACTCACAAATAAAGGTATAGGTAAAGTTCCTGTACCTGTAAAGTTTGCAGCGGTTTCGGCAACGGTCACATTCGTAAGTGTTACATTTCCAGTATTACTTACTTGATAACTATAGGTGATTATATCTCCTACATTAGCTAGACCATCGGTGCCTAAGTCTAAAGAGCTTCCTTTTATAATCACAATAGCTGGATTTTCTGCAAATGGTTCAAAGCCAAAATCAGCTTCTAAATAATTTATTCCATCAGGTAAAATTACATTTACCATAGTAGGTGTTGAAGGCGTGCTGCCTGCAGGACCAGTTCCAACTGTTATTACATAAGAACCAGCTGGCAAATTAGTAAATGAATACAAACCGCCACCAGCAGTAGTAGTAGAGATAGTTGTACCATTCGGATAAGTTAATGTAATACTAATACCATCTATACCAGCTTCTCCAATATCTTGTATGCCATCACCATTAATATCATTCCATACAAAATCTCCGATTGAGCCAGTAGGAAGTTCGATAGGTGTATTTGTAGGATCATCTCCATTAGGATCTGATGGTGTACCTGTC
>CAYZQX010000001.1:17037-37434 GCA_964480615.1 uncultured Chitinophagales bacterium
CATCAGCACCTAGATCTAATGAGCTGCCTTTGATCAATACGATTGATGGTGCTTCAATTGAGGTGTTAGTAGGATCATCTCCATTTGGATCTGATGGTGTACCTGTCTCATTTGCATCTGCTGGATTGCTTGAGTCAGATAGATCATCTACTACTACATTTGTAGGGCTTGTTCCTACAGCCATCGCTTGGTTATCTACATAGCTCGCATCTATATCTGCTTGTGTGATCGCATATGTAGCAGTATAGTTTGCTGTTTCATTGACTAACAAAATACCCTCTGCACTTCCCAGACTTGATGGTCCTACATAAACGGGTGTAGGCAATGTGCCTGTACCTGTAAAATTAGCTGCTAACTCTGATACTGAAACACTGGTAAGCGTTTCATTTCCTGTATTGGTAATCGTATAAGTATAGGTAATGATATCGCCTACTGTTGCGATGCCATCCACGCCTAGATTCAAGTTGCTTCCTTTGATAATTGAAATTGATGGTGCTTCGATAGGTGTATTTGTAGGATCATCTCCATTAGGATCTGATGGTGTACCTGTCTCATTTGCATCTGCTGGATTGCTGGAATCTGAATCGTCATTTACAACAACACTTGCTGGACTTGTACCAGCTGCCATCGCTTGATTATCTACGAAACTCGCATCTATATCTGCCTGTGTGATTGCATAAGTCGCTGTGTAGGTAGCTGATTCATTTACTAATAAAGTACCAGCTGGAGAAGTGGCATTTGTAGAGCTTACATATACTGGTGTAGGTAATATTCCTGTTCCTGTAAAGTTCGCTGCTACCTCTGTTACTGTTACACTTGTTAAGGTTACATTGCCATCATTGATAGCAGTATAGGTGTAAGTGATGACATCACCTACCGTGGCTATACCATCAGCACCTAGATCTAATGAGCTGCCTTTGATCAATACGATTGATGGTGCTTCTAAAATCGAGCATGCATTCAAATTTAATGGCACTGGCGCAGCTGTGGAACAAGCAGGAGAGCTGTTATCAGAAACACTCACACTTGCAGTGGTACCTGCAGGTATGCCACTTACTGTAAAGGTAGTTGCTGTAGTACCTGAGGTCGCAGATAGTGTACCACTGCTACTAGCAACTGTATTGTAAGTACCGCTGCCTCCACAAATAGTGAATGTGGTAGAATAGGTAAGATTGTCTGCAGCACATGTAGTGATCGTAGATGGTATTACTAAGATAGGCGCTAATACAGTTACGGTAATGCCAGGGCTTGATAAATCCATACAAGAAATGGATGTGGCAGGATCTACATAAGGATTTGCTGTTGGGGTAGTTGCATCTGTAAATACATTAGCATCGCCGATTGTTATAGTTGAAGTTCCATTAACAATTGTTACCCCTTGGGCTGTATTATATTCTAAAGTATATAAAGAATAAACATCATTTGTATTAGCAACACAATCTAAACCAGCAGCATTAGCTGGAGCAGTTAGACCTGAGATTGCAGGGTCATTATCAACAATGACATTAGACGAATTGACAAGCAAGTATAGTACACTATATCCAGATTGACCAGTATCAGTAGCTGGTCCATCAATCACTGCGCCACCTGCAGCACATAGAATTTGGTTTGATCCAGTAGGAGCAGTAGCTGATGCGGTGCAAGGGCAATTGTTTAGGGTTAATGCCACAGGAGCAGCTGTAGTGCAACTGGTAGGCGTGGTATTATCTGTTACAGTGATATTGGCAATAGTACCTGCTGGTATGCCACTTACTGTAAAGGTAGTTGCTGTAGTACCTGAGGTCGCAGAAAGTGTACCGCTGCTACTAGCAACTGTATTATAAGTACCGCTGCCTCCACATATAGTGAATGTAGTAGAATAGGTAGCCAGATCTGCCGAACATGTGGTAGTTGCCGATGGAATTACTAATATGGGGGCTTGAACTGTTACAGTTATTCCCGGAGTAGATAAGTCCATACAGGCTTCAGGAGTAGCTGGATCCACGTAAGCATCCACTACAACAGATGCATCAGTAAATACGTTTGGATCACCTGGAATTATTGTAGAAACCCCATTGAGTATTGTAATTCCTTGAGCTGTTTCATATTCAAGTGTATAAAGGGTATAAACATCATTAGTATTCACAGCACAAGTTGCGCCGGCGGCATTGGCTGGGGCAGAGAGGCCGGTGATGGTAGGATCGTTATCAACTATTACATTTGCAGAATTTACAAGGAGATATAGAATTGTATAACCTGCTTGTCCTGCATCAGTTACTGGGCCAGCGACTAAAGCACCACCAGCAGCACAGAGAATTTGATTTGTACCTGTAGGTGGGGTAGCATCGGCCAAGCAAGGGGCAATACAAGCCACATTCGCTACAGTAAAACCAACTATAGGATCTGTACCACTAGCAGTTGGTACATCTTGAAAAAATATTGCATATTCTCCTGCTAGGCCTGAAGGGATAATTGCTGTAGTACCAGTAGCACCTGAAATTGGAGTTGTTGTAGTACCTTGTTGATAATACCATTGTCCTGTAGAAGTAGAAGTCAATACTCCATTTACTCCTGTACAAGCAGTTGTGATAGCTGCACCCGTACCAGTTGCACTTGTTGGTGTGCAACCTGCAGTACAAGCATTCAAAATTATTCCTGGATAATTAAAAGAAGTTGTTGTGTTTGTTGCAGCACCAGTAATTCCAACAGTTGTATTTGCTGCGGCATTTGGAGTTGCAATAGAATTTGCCTCAAAGATATTACTAGTGTATGTAGCACCTCCTCCGAAATCTAAAAGCGTATTATTACGAATTAATGAATTTGTAATTGTTCCGCCATTTGAAGAAGTAATTAGATTATCATCGCAAATATTACTATCAAAAATAGCATTAGTAATTGTAAACGGTGGAGTTGTCCCTGGAAATGCATCTGATATATGAATTATTCCCACAGTACCAGTTGTACTATTATCAATATTTCCTGCAAAAGTAGTTCCGTCTATATCAACATTAGAATTACCACCAACTCTAGCATATATAGCCGTAGCATGGTATGAGAAACCTGTAGTTCCATTATTAGAAATAGACCCTCCATTGAAAGATAAATTAACCGCATTAGCTGTTTCATCTGATTCCAATACAATAGCACCACCAAATTCTGGACCTGAACCTGGGTTACATTCAAGCCTTGCATCATTAAAAGTTACAGTAAATTCAGGTCTCTCAATATTATAGATAAACAATCCTATATTGTTATTATTACTAATACTTCCGCCATTCCATATTACTCTGCTTTCAAAACGAACTGCATAAGTATTAGATTGAGCACCCATTACGTTTACATTATTGAATGTAACAGACTGTGGTTCGTAATAGTCAGGTAACCCAGCAAAATTGTGGCCAACAAAAATAGTAGCACCTAAACCTCCAGCCCTATTAAAACTACACAAATTAATGTTTTGAAGAACCGAATTAACGGTATTACCTACCGTAGTTGTGCCCGTAAATTCAAATGCTGCCACACCTGTACCATTGTTAAGTATGGTATTGCCACCACCGTCAATAGTAATACTTTTTCTAATTGGTAGTACATCAGAAAAAGACTTAATGATGTCTTCATCGTAAGTTTGGCCTCCAGTAGTGGGCAAAAGCTGAATAATATCTCCGTCAACAGCGACATTATATGCCAACTCTATGGTGGTGTATGTAGCACCAGTAGCTGCGGGTCCTACTGTTAGAGTGGCACCCCAAAGACTCCCTAAATGAGAAAACCAAAATAGAATGACCAAACACATAAAGGTTCGGCTTTGTAAAAACTTTTTTTTCATAAAAAATATTATTAGGTTTTTTTAAAATTCTTATTTTTATAGGCTAACAACCCTACTTCGCTAAAAAACTGTCTTTTGTCTCTGCCCCTCACCACAGTCAACTTATTGAGGAGTATATTCACCAGAATTAGAATATTCCTAGGATTAGGAAATAGGATTCTTTGACTATTTGCAATTCATTTTTTTCCACATTAATAAATTGCATACACCCCTAATCTTTAGAAATTATTTTTATTTCTGGCTAGTTTTCCTAGCGAAAAATAAAACCTCTGCTTCCCAGTTGTTATCTATTTTTCCCAATTCAATTTGTGCAATAAAATTAGTTTTTATGTTTTTAAAAAAAAGACTAAATTTGCAAATTAGATATTCTAATGTTAGCTAATTAATTTTTCTATTATATTAATATTCAATTAATTATGTGTGAATAATGACAGATATATTTAAGTATATATTGAATTTAGATAAAGGCGAGAAGATAAGTTTTAAACATTTTTGTCGTCAAAAATCTAAAGATGTGACTAATTATGAACAACTATTCAATATTATTGAGGTAAATAAAATTGATACCGATAAAGATTTAGAGGCCTACCTTCATTCCCAAAATCTCCACTTCAATAATCTATCAAATCTAAAAAACATACTCTTTAAAAAAATCAATGAGGCTATTAGTCAATTACCAGCTACTGCACACAGCATTCATTCAGCACTTGAAGATCTGCAACAGATAGAACATTTTTACAACCAGGGTCTATATAGAAACATGTTGCCCCTTATTAAAAAAGCCTACCATCAGTTTATTGCTTGCGAACAATTTAAGTACGTTTTAATCCTAATGGATTGGTCGCGAAAATTGAATAATGTATCTGATCTCGCAGTTGTAATAGAGTCAGATGAGCAAAAAATCCTAACAATACTCAATCAATTAAACGAATTAAATAATGACTATGAAGAAAAAATAGCGTGGCGAAGTGAAGTAGCAAAGCCAAGAAACAAAGACTTTGCTCAAAAAATAAAAAAGTGGGAATCACATTATTTTCAAATAGATGAAAAGAATTTACTTAGCCATTCCGCTAGAAAAAGATATTATGAAATATTAGCACTTATTGAATATTTTAAAAACAACACTCAGAGCGAGTTACATAATATAGAAAAAGCAATTGCTGCTGCCCTTCAAATAGCCCAATTTGAAAACAATCACCCCTTAGAATATATACATTTACAATCTCGCAGGCTCATCCTTTCTAAGACGCTAAATATGGAACAGTATCCAGTGATTAGACAAGAAATGATCGACTTTGGAAACAGAATTATCACAATCAATAAGTTAGCAGGCATAAAAACAGTTCGTCTTACCTTGCATACCGAAATCATCAGACTTATAAATGAGCGGAAGTATATAGAGGCTGAAGAGAAGATTAATGAATCAAAAGAATTTCTAACTAAATACCATGACTTTATAAAGGATAAGGAAAGAATTTCCTTTCTATATTTGAATGTGTATATAAAGATTGCATTAGGAAAATATGTAGATGGGCTAAAATATGTTCAAGAAATTATTTGCGACTTTAAAAAAAATGTCAGACCCGATCTCTATGGCTTTTCTCAAATACTTTTTCTGCTCATACATTTTGAAATAGGTAATAAAAATTTGCTTAGCTACCTAGGGCGATCAGCTTATTATTATTTACATAAAAACAAGAGATTGTTTCAAGTGGAAAAAGAAATCATAGCCTTATTTAAGAAAAGCAATAAAATGACAAAACCGGCTGAAAGCATACTGTATTTACGCAATTTTGAACATAAGCTAATAGAACTTTTAAAAGATGATTATGAACGCAGGATACTCCACTATTTTGATTTTGAATTGTGGATTAAAGCGAGATTACAAGACAAGACTATGGCTGAATACACCTTGATTGAAAATAGTTAAGTAGTGAGCTTCAATTTATAAATTATTAATTCGTAAAGGAAGCTTGTATTCAGCTCAGACTTTTTCACAAATTATATAGCGCTTAATATTTCTTATGCTAAACTACATGTTCATTAAAATGGTTTATAGTTTTTTATAGGTCAAGTCATAGTAGTGTTTAAGTATTTAAGCTGATATAACCAATTACAGTTAACAGCAATAATAAGCTTGCAAATAAACCAAGAATAATACATTAATAATCTAGTGAATATTTATGATTCAAGACTTCTGAATTAGGATGATTCAACCGCAACAATTCATCTTATTTTGACGATTGATGGTTTAACAATTTGATGCTTATTAAAACCATAATCTATGACCAATATCTAGTTACTAAATACATTGTTTCTTATCCAAAAATTTTTCTATGGCATCACCCGCCCACCATCTACTAAGCATAATGCGTGACTACCTTCCATTGAGTTGATTTGCCAATTCAATTCATCGTACTAGTATGGGCGGGTCGGGCTGTACGAGACTACGCTAACGCTTCGGCCCTACGATACTCTTCGGGCAGCCACTGCGTGGCTTCTCTCCCATCCCTGATGCGTTTCTTTCGAGTTACGATAAGCTAGTGCGATTTACATTTATCGATATTGGATTTTCGATTCCGAAGCCTGTTGAAGCAACAAGTTTATAACTATGGTCCATTAGCCAATTTCTATTATATATTCGCTTAGTATTGTAAGCTTGTAAAACTATAGTTACAAAGCTATATAAAAAGGGATTCAATACTATTATAAAAAAGCTCTTTTCAATTATCAAGTAATCAATCCTAATTAAAAACCGATGCTTTAATAGTTGCCTACATTCGTGATAGGGATTGCAGCGGATATCCTTTTAGGAGGCCATTAGAAGTAGTACCTTAGGAGTATGTATAATAACTTAATGCGTTGTATTAAAGTCCTAGTAGGCAGGGATATGGCCTCCTAAAAGATAGTAGCGGAAAGCCCGGGCCGTAGGCATCACCCAAAAATAAATCACCTATATAAAGCTTTATATAATGCTAAAATCGCAGATACACTTATTTCAAGTTAGGGATAAAAAGAAATATTGTATGAATCGCCTTTAGTTATTGAAAATGCAAGTCAATGATTAGGCGCTAATTTCTCAAGAAGATAGCAAGTGCTGAATTATGCATCTAGTTATTGAGGAATAATTACTTGGCGAGCTCATTTAATTTTGGCGCTATTTGAGACTGTGTATGCAAATAAATTTTTTCGCCTTGTGCGGGTTGAGAACCGTAGATCAAATTATTTCGCAAGTACAGCTCCTCGAGATTTATTTTATACATCTTAGCGAGTGCTTCCATCGTATCACCTGAAGTTATTATGTGTATAGGTACACCTCCGGATGATACTGTGATGGATTCCTTGCGCGCTGTTTTAAGATAGTGTTTTTCGGCTTTAAAGTCTGGATGACCCGCATAAGTGAGATGCGGTATAGGCCTTGGTTTTTTCACATCAGTACCATTCAATTTTGCTGGCAATACATCAGTAAAACTAGCTGAAAAATCAGCATTTAACCGATAAGTATAATCTTCTAAATTTTCTTGTGTATCAGGCCAGCTAGCAAGGTCATAGTTATACAATTGAAACTCTTTGATCAAAGCGATTAGCTGAACATCGTAATTATGCAAGGTGGCATAACCCGCTTTTTTGAGACCTCGTGCCCAGGCTTTATAATCGGTATGACTATAAGCGAATAAATGATCATAAATTTTTAGGCGATTGTACTTAATAAAATTGGAGTGGTCTCGGTAAGAATGTTCTACGGACTGATAGACACGAAAACATTCATCGGGTGCATCATCACTAATGGCAATTCCAGGTCCTGTCCATTCCATTTTGCACTTGATCCCAAAATGGTTATTGGCTTCACGTGCTAGTCTGCTGCTACCATATAGGGATTCCATAAGTCCTTGTGCTAAGGTAATGCTTGCAGGTATGCCACTGTAATACATTTCCTTAATGGCGATATCCTTATGTCTTTGAATATAGGTGCGATAAGCCTGTGGATTATCCACTCCAGCATAGATAAACTGTGCACAACACAGAGCAAAAATGTTCAGTATTACATACTGTTTTATCGCTATTAATTTCATCACATAACTCATAACTTGGCTGTTAGCCCCCACTGCTTTTTCTCAGATTGTAACAAAAGTTGGTGGCATATAACTACGCAAAAATAATGGATTTATAAAAGGAGTAGTAACCAATAATATTTTTTGACAATATAAGTCGTTGTATGTTATCACATTTTATGCCAAAAATGGGGGATTATGGTCTAACGACAGGGATACCATACTTATCGGCAAACTTTTTATACAGGTCCTTGTGTCGGTTGCCTAAATTTAATTTCCGTCCTGATACATAAGCGTCCACCACATCATTAGTTGTAATATCAAGTATATCACCAGTGGAGATAATAAAAGTGGCATCCTTGCCTACCTCAATTGTTCCTAGCCGATCGTTGATGCCCAATATTTTTGCGGGATTAGCGGTGATCGCGCTGAGTGCCTGTTCCTTAGTAAGACCAAAAGCAACCGCTTTGCCAGCTGTAAATGGCAGATTGCGCTGCTCTCCACTGCTATTCTCTGCAGTGATACAATACATGATACCTTTTTCTTGCAACACACTTGGCAACTTATAAAACATATTCACATCATCGTCTTCCATATAGGGCAGCGTATGTGTTTTTTGTAGTACCACAGGTATATTATTTTCTTTTATGATATCCAAAATCATCCAGGAGTCTCTTGCACCTACTATTGCGATGTCAATATCTAATGATTTTGCAAGCTGTATTGCATCAATTATTTGTTTTTGTTGATTGGCTTCGACATACACTCTTTTTTGCTTAGCAAAGACCGATCTAAAAGCCTCAAACTTTAAGTTAAGAGGATTGGGGCTCTTAATGTTGCAATAAGACTTGGCTTGTAAAAGATAATCTTTGAGTTCTTGAACTGAGTCATTGTATTTTTCATTTTTCTTATCTTCTTCAGGTTCAGCCCACCAGCCAGCTCTAGTAATGAGCGAAGGCCAATTGAGGTATATTCCATCATCGGTTTTAACTGCTGCGTCTTCCCAATTCCAAGCATCGAGCTGCACGACTGATGAAGATCCTTGTATGACGCCTCCTTCAGGTCTTATTTGAGCTATAAGGACTCCATTGCTACGAACGGTGGGGATTACGCGTGAATCAGTATTATAGGCTATCAGCGCCCTTACATTAGGATTAATATCCCCTACCTCATAGGTATCATTAGTGGCCCTTACCGCTTCTATTTCTTTAAGTCCCAACAAGCTATTAGCAGAAATTAGCCCAGGGTATATGTGGTGATTATTGAGTACGATCGTGGTATCCGCTGGCGATAGCTTAACGAGTGTGGCATCGGCTACTAATACAATTTTTCCATTTTCAGTTCCCAATACACCATTTTCGATCACCTTGCCATCACCTATATGTATGATAGCACCTGTATAATAGATTCTGCGGTTATCAGGTTTGCCTGGTGAAGGCACATCTTGCGCTGTTAGGAGGGCAATATTGATCAGTGACAAAAAATATATGATATAATTTTTCATTGTTGCTGTTATTGTTTTTTTGATAATATAATTAATGATTAAGTTTGATGCTAGGGATTGATTAATCGTGCATATAATCACCTAGGTCTTCACAATGCCATAACTGTTTTGGTGTGTCTTTTACTTCTTGTGTAGCACCTCCACCTTTTTTCTCACTAATCATTTTTTGTATAAGACGGTGGCGCTCATTTCTTATGTCCTCCTGGAGTTTCTTATCTATTTCGGCATCAAAAAAACAGTAACCATCGACAAATGTTTTGAGTGGTTTAGCATATACAGATAATGGATAGTCGGACCATAATACCAAGTCAGCATCTTTTCCTTCTTTGACACTTCCCATTTGCTTATCAAGATGTAACGCAATAGCAGGATTCAGCGTAACTGTTTTGAGGGCTTCTTCAGGTGTAAGTCCTCCATATTTTACTGTCTTAGCTGCTTCGGTGTTTAATCTTCTTCCCATCTCCGCATCATCTGAATTAATACATGTATTGACACCTACATTGTTGAGTATCGCAGCATTATAAGGTATGGCATCCATTACCTCATATTTATACATCCACCAGTCGGCAAATGAGGAACCTGTTACACCATGCGCTTTCATTTTATCCGCTAGCTTATACCCTTCAAGTATATGTGTAAAAGTATTGATTCTGAAATCAAATTGTTCAGCTACTTTCATAAGCATATTAATTTCAGACTGCACATAAGAGTGACAAGTGATGAATCTTTTTTTATTGATAATTTCGTTGATAGCTTCTATATCCAGGTCTCTACGCAAACTAGACTTAGCTGCTGTAGCGAAACCATATTCTTTAGCACGCGTAAAGTGATCCATATATACTTGCTCAACACCTATCCTCGATTGCGGGAAACGAGTAGTAGCAAAGTCGCCTGCATTCGACTGTTTCACATTCTCCCCTAATGCAAATTTAATAAATCCATCAGCTCCTTCTATCTTCATTTTTTCAGGGGAAAATCCCCACCTCAATTTTATCATGGCACTCTGACCACCTATTGGGTTGGCCGATCCGTGTAGCAATTGTGCAGCTGTAACACCAGCTGCAAGTTGACGATAGATATTTATATCTTCGCTATTGACCACATCACCAATTCGCACTTCGGCACTACTTGCCTGGGTCCATTCATTGACGCCTCTAGAGATCGCAATATGCGAATGTTCATCGATGATGCCAGGGGTAAGATGTCTGCCTGTTCCATCGATAGTCTTTGCAGTATTGATGGATAATTTTTTCCCAACCTTTGCGATTTTACCATTCTTAATATGAACGTCCACATTTTGAATTATGCCATCTTTTTCATTTGTCCATACTGTAACATTCTTAATTAGCAAATCCTCTTGAATAGGCATTGATTCATACCCATAAGCGAGGAAAGGATAGGTAACTTGTCCCATTTTAGGCTCCTCACTGGGAAGTGTTTTTTTATTTAGGCTGTCCTTCTTAGCTGTGCTGTCTTTTTTAGCAGGATCTAATGCCCTTTTATTTTTTATTACCCATTCTATGAACTCACCTTTATCATTGTATCCTGTGCCTTTCCATTGATCCTTTTCCATCCAGCCACTTAGTCTTATTAACTCTCCTTTTTTATCTTTATTGGGATAATAATTAATACTTACTCTCGATTCATTGATCTTAACATTTACATCCCACATGATTGTATCCTTTTCTATGATTTGGTATTTATAATCGTCCTCCTTTTTATGCGCTTCGAATACATATGATTTTCGATCGCCTGATAATGTAAGATCATACTTACCACTGTG
The DNA here is from genome assembly GCA_964480615.1 of uncultured Chitinophagales bacterium. Taxonomy (GTDB): domain Bacteria; phylum Bacteroidota; class Bacteroidia; order Chitinophagales; family UBA2359; genus CAYZQX01. Next base: position 28,182 of record CAYZQX010000001.1, read on the forward strand.
ATCTAGAACAGGAAAATCATTAATTACAAATTTTTGTCCCTGCACCCAATTTTGGTGGATTACAGTTTTTTCGTCGAATATATTTCCAGAGCAAACAATAAAATTAGCCAACTTTCCAGTTTCCAAACTACCTACCATGTCTTGTATATTGAGCATTAGGGCGGGTTGGATTGTCAATGCTTTGAGCGCTATTTTTTCAGTTAATCCTGCTTTGATGGCCTTGCGTATATTAGGCAAAAAATCTTTTAAGTCCTTGATTCCATCTGCTGTAATGGCAAAGTTCACTCCTGCCTTTTCGAGCATGGATAAGTTCGTAGGTGCAAGCTCCCAATGCTTCATCGAACTCAGGGATAGGTAATAGGCATCATAAGGATCCGTTACATCATATGCAGCAGGAAAGTTTACAGGCACTATAAGTGCTGCGCCAAGGGCTTTGATTTCATCTAATCGTTGATATTCATCACCATTTGATTTATAAATAAATTTTTGATTGAATTCTTTTGCAATTTTATCGGCCCTAAGAATAGAAAGTTTATCCCCTGGCACAAATATTTTTGGCAGCGAGAGGAGTCGATTCCAGTTTTCCAAACTTAGGTTTATTTGTTCTTTACTTTTTTGGGAGGCGTACCACTGGCCATCTAGAAATGTTTGTCTCAACAAGGCGATGCTACCCATCAGAGAAGAGGGATAAGCTTGAGAGGAAGTTCCCTTATTAAAAGAATAGAAAGCAGCCACATCAGCTTTGAGGACGGTCAGATTTTCTTTTTTCTCTCCCAGACTTACAAGGCATCCTGATCCTCTTGCTATGCCATCCTGAAGGTGCGTAACCAATGAGCCAAAGCCGAATTTTCTTAGTTCTTTAGCCTTTTCAGCTTGTGCTTGAAAATTTGTTGCTGCATTGATTTCCGTTCTTATGGCCTCATTCCACCCATAAGCCCCTTTAATATCGGATTCATATTGGGTATAATAGTTTTCACCTTCCTTAGCATTGGAAAATGACTTAGAGTCAATACCATAGTTACTATAGAGTTCAATAAAGGAAGGATATATATGCTGGCCATTGAGCTCAATTGTCAGACAGCCTTCTGGTGCTTTGAGATTCTGACCTATGGCTTCGATCTTATCTTTACGGATAAGTATATCCGCATTTTGCAGTACTGTCTCGGCATCTTTGTGAATCGTAGCACCTCTTAGCAGTATTAGATTGGTCCTTTCGTCCATAACACCATTAACAGGAAATGTAGTTTGCGCAATACCGCCAAAAAATGGCAATATCCCAAAAATAATTATTAAGAATATTCTCATAGGTCAAAAAAAAATGCAAGTTAAGAAAATATAGAATTTGAAGCTACTAAAGCCTAATATTTTACGTTTAAGTTTAGGAATTGTGATATGACCCAAGCAAAAAATAAAAATCCTTTTGTTTCCCTTGTCTTTTAGTCCGGATATTAGATTATTCTTGGCTAAAAAAACTGATTCTTAGCTAGTGTTGTGTGGCGATTTTTTATAGTGTAATTATTGCAATGAGGAAATAAGTTTGACATCCAAGCCAATCTTCGAAGTATCTGATCTAAAATCGCAATCTAATTGCCCTAAAAAATGGGTAGTAGAATAGCTAATTATAAATTTGTTATGATGCAGATGAGCTAATAAAGAGGTTAACTCAGAAAAGTCTGGGGAATGAATCCTTATTTAAGTTTGTCGGAAAATATTCATCGCTATAAAAAAAATAGGCTTAATAAGTCCTAATGATCTATTGTTTCAAGAGGGATTGTAAGCAATCAGCTATATTTGTATAAATGTTAATGATATAAAATTGAAAAAATTATTAATTTGCAACTTAATGTTGCAACACCCAATCTAATATGATGGATTTCATGACAGTATTCAGCTCATCCTTAATCGATAATAATAACAAATGAATGTATTAAAACCATTTACTTTACTAATACTGATAACCCAATTTTCAAATCTAATGGCAGGCCACATATTAGGTGTGGAGATGAATTATATCTGCTTGGGTGGGAACTCCATAGAGATAGAGCTAGTTTTATACCGAAACTGTTTGAGCAACAGTGATGGTCAGCAATGGGCCAATGACCCCGAATCCTATATTTTCATTCAAGACAGCAATGGGGATTACATTACGATAGGCGGAGATCAATCCATCCTTGTGCCAAAAACCTCAACTGTGGATATAGATCCTAATGTAGATGATGTATGTGTGAGTGGAATACCCGAAAATTGCGTAGAAAAACAAATATTTAGTAAAACAGTCAATATAAGCCCGATCGAAGGTGGCTATACTATTATTTGGCAAAGGTGCTGTAGGACTGCTCTCATTGAAAATATCGTCGTTCCTGATAATACTGGTACAACCTATGAACTATTTGTACCGCATTATCCTGGCAGCAATTGTGATAATAGCTCACCCGTTTTTAATGAAGTACCGCCACTGGTTATATGTGCTGACTACCCACAATATTTTGACTACTCCGCTACAGACGCGGACGGAGATTCTCTGGTATATGTGCTTTGCGATCCATTATATGGTGCTGATACGAATTGTCCACAACCAGGATCGTGTACAAATATACCTTATGATTATGGTGTAACCACTTGGGAGGCTGGCTATTCCACACAAAACCAACTTGGTAATTCAGCGAATCCCATGACTGTAAATCCACAGACAGGCCTATTGACAGTGTTTCCTGATGAGACAGGCTATTATGTTACAACTGTATGTGTAGAGGAGTATAGAGATGGTGTTTTAATAGGCACAAGCAAAAGAGATTTTACCTTTATCGTAACCAACTGCGACATTGTATCAGCCGTGCCCAGCTCTGATGCCATACCTATCGGTGATGGTCTTTATACATTAACTGATTGTGATTCTTATACTGTTAATTTTGAGAATGTAAGTGTAGGTGCCTCAAGTTATTTATGGGATTTTGGTGATCTCACTACGACCACCGATGTTTCAACCCTCACTGATCCATCTTACATATATCCCGATACGGGTTCCTATGTAATAAGATTAATAGCGAACCCCAATGAAACCTGTACCGATACAGCATTTTTAACGCTCAATCTGTATCCTGGTGAATATAATGTGGACTTTGCTATTAATGGCGATCTATGCGCTGGCAGCGCCATCGACTTTACAGATGAGAGCTATATCGAGATTGGGGAAATTTTGGCTTGGGACTGGGATTTTGGCGATGGCACGGTTTTATCAGATCAAGATCCTACCCACACATTTACCGAGCCGGGATTGTATCCAGTATTGTTATCCACTTATTCTGACTTAGGATGTGAAGCTGTACACTCGATGGTTCTTTATGTAGAGGCTTCGCCCGAAGTAGTCATCACAACATCCGATCCTTGTGGCGGTGGAGCCATCGAATTTACTGCCACGCCCGTCGATGGTAATGCAATCTATAATTATCAATGGACATTTAACAATGCAATAGCTAGCAATAATGAAGATGAAGCAGTAGCCACCGCTTCCTTTGATGTAGGCTCATACAATGTAAACTTATTGGTAAGCTCACTAAATGGATGTGCTAAATCCTATGATTATCCTATCTCTATATACCCTGACTTTAGTGTATCGGCTGGACAAGATATTAGCTATTGCCTGGGTGAGACAGGCCAACTCAATGCTAGTCTTACTGATGGCAATCCCAATGTGGACTATCTCATTGACTGGTCGCCAATGGCTGGCCTCAGCGAAAATGGAACATTTAATCCCATAGTAAATGTATCACAAACCACCGATTACCTATTTGCCATAAGTGATCCTAATGGCTGTACCCATACCGACATAGTGACGGTAACCGTCAATCCACTGCCCTCCTTGCAATTAGCAGAAGACACTACACTATGTTCAGGTCAGTCAGCCGTCTTAGCCTTAGGTATCGATAATCAAACGAATACGGTCCTATGGTATCCACCTACTGGTCTTAATAGCGACACACTTATAAACCCTATAGCCACACCCTTAATATCAACGAATTATACAGTTACAGCAACAAACACTTTCAGTTGCACAGCCACAAGTCAGATACAAGTTGATGTACAAGAATCCATACTGCCCATGCCACTCGTGGATGCTGAGATATGCCTAGGTGAGACCGCTACTCTTAGTACTAATGGTGGGTTGTACTATGAATGGTCTTCGAATGTAGATCCTGCTATGATCAATAGTGCATCAGTGACTGTGAGCCCAGAATCTACAACTACCTATTCAGTAATTATCAGCAATGATTGTTTTGACTCTATACAGGAGGCAACCATCACCGTGCATGAGCTTCCTATTGTGAATGCTGGCGAGGATGTATTAATTAACTTAGGAGAAAGCACTCAGTTAATTGGCAGTACCGATGCTACTCAATATGCATGGACGCCTATTACTAACCTCAATGATGCGACAATACTAAATCCTACTAGTGATCCAGAAACGAATACAACTTATACCCTTACTGCCACTTCGGATCAAGGATGTGTGAATGCTGACGATGTATATGTAGAAGTTAACAACATCTTTGACATTTTAGTACCAACCGCCTTTTCTCCTAATGGCGATGGTGTCAATGATTTTTTTGGAGTGGTGACTAAAGGAATGAAAAGCATTGAGAAAGTACAAGTATATAATCGCTGGGGTGAATTATTGTATGATGGAAGCGGCTTGGATTTTCGATGGGATGGCAATTTAAATGGTGTGCCACAAGAGATAGGTGTATATGTCTATCACATAAGTGGTACCGCATTAGGAGAAGGAAAAACTGTATTTAAAAAAGGGAATCTCACACTGATCAGGTAAGAGGCAAGCTGGGCTCAATACATTTTGTAGGCTAATAATTTGGCGGCAAGTAGCATTGTTTATTATGTTAATGTTAGCAAAATAAGTCTTTTATTTGCTTATCATTGGGCTAAATTAGGTTTTGAAATTGTCGCATCTGACCACGCAACTAATATTACTTAGTGTCCGGACAATAACTAGTAATTAAGTCATTTTGGCGATGCCTTACAGGCCCGGGCTGCTCCAGGCTACACTGCGTTTCGGTCTTATTCACTGACTCCTTTTATTATTATATATGCAAGTGTTCATAACAACACTACTTACCTTAGACATCAGTGATAGGAGTCAGTGAATAAGACTAAACCATTCCGCATCCCTATCGCGAATACAACTTGAAGGTGCAATATATAACAGATGTTACTCCATATTAATGATGCTAACAAAATAACTAAAATGCAGCTTTTTTTGTGCATTTTCTTTGCACCAATAAAATTATAAAATCCGCTATATTAAAAGAGTTCATAATTATTGAGAAAGCCTTGCTTACAGAATGAGATTCAAAATAATATCATAGATCAAATAAAAAACCTTCTCTAATAACGGTTCAGTTAGTGACTGCTCAAGTCCTGAATCAGCAAGACTTAATAACCAATATAAACTAGAATAATTAATAGGTTTATATTAAAAAATACCTAGTACAAGATCACAAATTGACGATTAGCTTTAAACTGAAATTTCTGCCTTGATTAAAGATACCTGTTCTTCCAGTCAGCAAGTTAGCAGGAGCGTATTTGAGCCTAGAGAGATGATTCTGATAGGCAACATCGGTAATATTATCTATATTAAAAATTAGATCAAATACATCTTTGCGCTTACCTGCATTCAACTTAGCACCTAGTCCCGCATGTAATAAATAATAGGAAGGTGTTGTGGTTTCCATATCATAAGCGTTATAAATATTGTTTTGTGCAAAATAATAATCCAGACTAAATTTCAGATATACACTGGAGCTGATCCTAGGCAATTTATTGTATTCTATCTTTATTTCTCCATTGTATTTAGGAGCAGGTATAAATGGGAGGTACTTGGTACTATCAGGGTTGCCATTGAGCCTACCTTGCACATAAGAAAAGGAGTTGGCAATGTGCAACCAGTCAATGGGATGGGGATGAAAATCGAGATAGACCTCACCACCAGCGAGGGTTGCTTTAGCTTGTGTAAACTGAAAGATAGGCACAGCCCCATCCGTTCCTGTAATGGTATTTATGCTATTGTTATCCAGTTTTTGAGAATAGATGAAATCAGAAATAAAATTGACAAATGGGGTAATTTCTAATACGACATGGTCAGAGTTAATAAAGTAGCCGAGATCAATTTGATAACTGGATTCAGGTTTCAATTGGGTATTTCCCATTTCATACCTAAATGCGCCTTCGTGTATGCCATTAGAAGCTAATTCACTGAGATTAGGTGCGCGAAATCCACTAGATATATTAAACTTTATCGTTGAATTTTTTTGAGGCTGATAGGTCAATCCAAGACTAGCGGACTGGCCAAAAAAACTTTTTTCCAATGCACTAAATTTCTCAGTGGCGGTACTGTCCTCAATTGTTGTGGGGTTTTCCTCACCATCGAGGAAGAGTGCTTGAGTATATAATTTTCGATTATCAATACGCCATCCTGCTGCCATAGCCCATCGCTCCCCAAATGATTTTTGAGTAAAAATAAAGCCCCCTAAATCAATGTAATGGTAATCGGGTATAAGAAATTCAATGCCCTTGTTTTTATTGAATTGCAACATAGAACAAAATCCCAGGGATGTTTCCCATCCTTTTCGCCTATTGAGGTTATAGCGCGCATTGAGGTTATAGGTAAGTAGATCTAAATAGATGGCTTCCTGTTCTGGATTGGTGCTGTCACCATATTCCCTACGGCGATTGTTTTGTGCTCCTAAGTCGAGGTTTATGGTGCCACCAGGCAGTATAAAATAATTGTTGGCATTGAGTCTTAGGTGATTAATTTTTTGATGGGGAAATCCTATATGATAACCGCTATAGTCACTGTGACCAGCTAATTGTTCTTCTCCAAGCATATTGGTAAATACAAATCGTCCAAGGCTATCACGCTCCCCTTCAGGCAAATTGATTGAAGAATTGTATGTGCTAAAAAGCAGGTGTGCATAGCCCCATTCTCGGCTGAGGCCTGCAAACACATTGCCATCGTATTCTTTGAAGCCACTGTTATAGACTTCACCATCATATTTATTCTGAAAATTGCTGGCCAGCTTGTTGCTAAAAATTGCTGACCATTGTATGCCATTGATGTTTCCCGAATGTGCGAGTGAATTGCCGATCAGCTTATTATTGGACTGAAAATTAGCAATGGCCCGAAACTTCATTTGACCTAAGGGTGGTGCCTTGGGTGTTAAAAAATTGATAACACCAGCGATGCCATCACTGCCATACATCATGCTACCTGGCCCTTTAATAATTTCAATTCTATCTATGGCATATTCGTCAATTTCAATTCCGTGTTCATCACCCCATTGCTGACCCTCTTGCTTTATACCATTGAGCAATGAAATAACTCTATTATACCCTAATCCTCTTATAACTGGTTTTGAGATAGCTGCCCCAGTCGTAATCTGACTGATACCTGGAATATTCTTGAGTACATCTACAAGATTATTACCATTGTTCTGTTGTACATAATTGCTTGTGATTGACTTAATGATAATTGGGTTTTTAGTGATCTCAGTAGTTCGACTTACACCCGTAACAACCACTTCGGCAAGCTCCATATGAAGGGTGCTCATCACAAAATTCAATATGGTATCGCGCTCAATATAATGGGTCTCAACAATCGAATTATAACCCAGTGCACTGAGCTCTAGTAAATAAGTCCCTGTCTTGATATTGGGCAGTTGATAATTGCCATCCGCATCGGTAGAAACCCCTTGTTTTAGATCACGCAAGAGGATATTCACCCCAAACAAGTTTTCCCCTGTAGCCTCATCTTTTACATTCCCCCTGATGGTATGCTGGGCATTAACACTATGAAGAATGCCTATACCGATAATAAACAAAACAAATATTTTTATCCTAAAAACAATTATTTTTTTTAGTACTAAACGATAAGAAGGCTTTACCATTAACTAGGAATAATAAAATGCGATTTCACAAAAATAATTGATAATTGCTGTGCAAAGATATTAGTACAAACACAAATGCTCCATAATGAATGAGCTACACGAAATTAATTAAGGTCATAATAATTCAAGTCAGCGCAAGAAAATGTACGATTAATAATACTTAACCAGAGGTTTACTATCTGATAATTGTCAATGTGTAAGTACACACTACTAAAACTTAGAATCAATCATAACATTTATGTACAGCAAGACCAACAAACTATTGTTGCAAATAGAATGTGGTAGTAAGATTGGTCATGTTCTCACTGTGGTCAGATGCATCAATCACTAAGGTATAAGGTTTTAACTGTGTTACATTAGTCGGAACAAAGTGATCATGAAAATTATAAAGATTTGTTTCAGCGTGATTTTCGCTACTATATACGCTCACACCACTAGTTGCATCTAAAACACTAACATTAACCCCATGTACTCCCTCATTATCGCTTACTGAAAATTCAATATGTATGCTGTCTTCATCAGCGAGCGAAATGGTATCACCTGCCGATGGCTCCATAAGCGTTATGACTGGTTTTTCGGTGTCGATTTCATCATCCTTACAAGCACCCAAAAAAGCAACAAAACACAAAGCAAGGGCTGACAAGCCAAAAAAATAATTATTCATTTTTTTTCAAAAATTGGTTTATACTATTGATAAAAACACAAAAGTATGGGTTAATAATCGAACCGAACCCCAAAAAACTGTTAATAAATGCAAAATTTTAATTTCAAGATTCGCCGAATTAATTATTATTTGGTTTTGGGAATTGTTGCAAGTTGAAATATAAAACACTATCAAAAAAAAGTATTCAAGATAACGACTTAACTATGAAAAAATCAAAAATTATTACCCATCAGGTATTTGCAAGCTTATTGTTAATTTCTAGACTTATGATGTGCATACTTTAATCCCTTCAAAATTATTTTTTTTAAAAAAACCATCCTTAGCTTTCCATATAAAAACCCAAAAAAAATGAATGATTTTGCTTCCCAATTTTTTAGCTTACTGAATGCGAATATTACAAAAATAGAATGTAGTCCTAGCACACTAGTACTACATTAACCATAATACTTTTAACCTAATAATTCACCCTCACCTATTATTCAACAAGGTCGTTCATATCTTGATCCGTTAAAGGTTTTAAGTTCAATTTAAGCAGGATAAAGCCTATTAATCCCGCTACAAATGAAGCCAAGAGTATGGCGATCTTGGAATTAGTAACCCATTCTTCATTATCAAAAGCCAAGATGGTAATAAA
>CAYZQX010000002.1:0-34112 GCA_964480615.1 uncultured Chitinophagales bacterium
TCTAGTGTCCAGTTAAAGCGATAGGGATAGCAGTGGATATCCTTTTAGGAGGCTATCGAATAGTATGACCTACTAATAGTTGTTAGAAGCTTAGTTGTAAGTAAAAAACTAAATAATTATAGTGCTCAAGCCTCCTAAAAGATAGGAACGTATAGCCCAGGCCTGTAAGGCATCGCCACAAATTTTAGTATTATCAGTTATTAAGCAGACCCTAAGTAAGGTGTCTAACCTCCAGCATCTAATTCTTTGTAGTGTACATCTATCAATTAATAGTCATAGTCTTGCCAAGTTCTTCTCCTTTCTAATTTCAAGTCTTTCAACATCTCAGAACGAACACGGATTGTAAAATCATAGCTTTTATACTGTCCTATAGGTCGCCAGTTAAAGGACATTTCCCAGCAGTGGAGATCGCGGTGGATAGAGATAGCTGTACTGGATAATTTTTTTAATTCAAAGTCATAACCTGAAGTCATCGTAAGTTTCCATTTAGGAGTGATATTTACTTCACCATTTCCAGTTATTACTTGTATCACCTTATAGGGCCTTGTTTCCGGATTGTAATTTTTTCGAATATCGAGCTTGTATGTCAGGCTAAGTTTCCAGGGAATATCAAAATCTATGTATTCAGGAATGGTATTAGGTATTGTATTTACCACTATGTCCTCTAGTTGTTTCTTATTGCCATTGGGATCGCTTTCTGATTTGGTTTTTGTTTCATTTTTGGTGAGTGGCAAACTAAGACTTGTAGATAAATCCACGCTTTCAAATCTCAATATTTTTTGTCCATTGTTTATGGCATAAGTCGATACCCTTTTCCCTGTGGCATCAGAGCCGTATGGGTCAAAACTAGCACCAAAATTCAAGGTTGTTTGATTAAATAATTTTGTGTTTCCAGAGAGTGTTATCTTACTCATACTAAAAGAGTCTGCAATAAAATTATAGCCAGAATTGAGTGTTATATTGTCAAATATTGAGATCTTTTTGTATGATTCTATGGTATCATTTTTAGATCTGACTTTGATCTCCAAGCTTTGACGAATGCCATAAGTCAATCCAAAATTATTTCCTAATGGCGGTCCTTGGTATATATTGTCTTGATACTTGCTGTACCACTTGTATTTATCAGGAGTTTGTGAAGTATCTGTCTGTACTCGGTTATAATAGTTCCCCCAAAAATTAGTATAATCAGGTACATAATTGAGGGAGATACTAGGGCTTACGACATGGCGTATTGCATTGATTTTTTGGGATTTGAATTTTACTAGGCCATAAAAATTGGTGCTTAAAGCCAATGAAAAATTGAGATCTACAGGCGCTTTGAATCCAACCTTTTTCAAGGATTTTAATACGCCGTAGGTAGTATCAATACTCAGTATTTCCCCATCACTTAGGGTCGTATCTATAATAGGTGTAGTATTGTCCCAATACTTAAAGATATAATCACCATACAACCTTTGATTAATGGTCATATTGGGATTTACAGTGATGTACTTAGCTAGCTTAGTGGAGGTACTTAGTTTTGCTGAATGACTAATACCATATTTGAATTTATCCCATATTTGATTGGAGAATATGATAGAGTCCGCATCACTCACTGAGTTTTTTAGGTTTGCATTGTAGTTCAAGGTAATATTCTCATACCATTTCAAATTGCCCACTCTAATTTTCCTTGCAAATGGGTTCTTGCGAGGCAAGGAAAATGCCATTTCGGGCAATGTAACATCAGTGGTTTTTGCACTTATGTTTTGAAAAACTCGCATGGAAGCGGTAAGATTTGCATTTGACTTTCTAAATGTATGACCATAGCTAATGCCAGAAGAATAGGTATTATTCGGGTTAGTCTGATTAATTAGAAAGCTGTTTCTATCATAAGTAGAGGAACCGAAATTTACATCGGTACTAAATGTATTATTTGGCCAGCTTTTAGCATCTTGATTATGTGTCCAGGTAACCTTAAAGTCTTTTGATTTTTTGTAGCTGGTTTCGAGCGGATCATTCTCAATATTCACATTATAGCTCAAGGAGATATTACCCCTATATTTATAACGTTTAGCATAAGTACTTTTGGAGCTTAGTGACCATGACCCTTTGGTAAATACTTCACCTCTGATTGCAAGGTCTATATAATCACTAAATCCTAAATAGAAGCCACCATCCCGAAAATAAAAACCTTTGCTTGGGGATTCACCATAGGTAGGTAATAATATACCGGAAGTGCGATCTTTTTGCAGTGGAAAAAGGCCAAATGGCAATACAAGTGGGGTAGGGATATCAGCAATATATAGTTCTGCAGGTCCCGTAGCTATGAGCTTATTGGGGATTACTTTTACCTTTTTCGATACAATCTTAAAATGTGGATGCTCTAGATCACATGTAGTATAATAGGCTTTGTATGCATATAACTCATTGTTTTCATCTTTTTTTACTTTCTGTCCTACAAGGAATCCATCACCCTGCTGGGTTACTAATTGATTCACCGTACCTTTTTTAGTTTCAAAATTATAGGCAATTTCATCAGAGCTAAACTTTTGATCACCATCCTGAAAGGTAGGTCGATTGATCTTTTGACCTAGGCTATCGAGTACATAAAAGGCTCGTAAAGTTTTAGTTTTTTGATTCATAATTATATAGCCGGCGTCGAGTCGTACATCTTTTTGCTGCATCCATGCCGCACCATATAGGTATATCTTTTGATCTATTAAGTCATAAATGATGGAATCTCTGGCCTCATAGGTAATAGGAGCGTCGAGGGTGTCCGTGGATATCTGGTAAGTAACAGGTTCGTTTCTTAGGGTGCTATCTCTGGTTAGCTCCATTTCGGTGCTATCCGTCGCAATTGCTTGGGGTATGGGCTGTTTAGTTATGGAATCGGATGGAACAATGGCTTGCTGCCCAAAACTAATTAAATATTGGATTAAACAAATGGCTAAGATGATATGTCTAAAAATCGTTTTCAAAATATGGGCAAAAAAACACCTAAATTTGCACTCGAAAAATTTTTCGCAAAATTGAAATTAAAAAATAACATTCTCACAATTTTATTTTGTGTTATGGGTATGACGGGGCTTTGGACAACCTCAGTTGCTCAGCCGTTTAACTATGAATTAAAAAAAGTGGTGATTGATGCAGGTCATGGTGGCAAAGACCCTGGTGCGATGGCAAATAATGTGAGGGAAAAAGATGTGAATCTTGCAATAGCATTGAAATTAGGAGATTATATTAAGGAAAATATTCCAGGGGTTTCAGTCATCTATACGCGGAGCACAGATGTTTTTATATCTTTAGATGAACGAGCAAATATAGCAAATCGTGCCAAAGCCGATCTTTTTATTTCCATTCACTGCAATTCAAATGGCTCACCAGCCATCTATGGGACTGAAACTTATGTCATGGGAACCCATAAAACCAAGGAAAATCTGGCAGTGGCTAAGCGTGAAAATGACGTAATCCTATTAGAAGACGATTACCTGAAAACCTACGGTGGCTTTGATCCAAAAAAGCCAGAGAGCCACATCATCTTCAGCCTCTATCAAAATGCCCATTTACAAGAAAGTTCCTTAATGGCCACCCTATTAGAAAATCAATTTAAAACAAGGGCTGGACGCAAGAGCAGAGGTGTTTCCCCAGCAGGATTTATTGTCCTCTATAAGTCTGCCATGCCATCCATTCTCGTCGAAACAGGTTTTCTTACCAATCCGGATGAAGCAAAATTCTTAAAATCCGATGAAGGGCAAAGCCTAATTGCATCAGCGATCTATAGAACAATCAAAGAGTATAAAAGTAAAAAAGAAGGCAAAGGTGATGGTATTACTACCACACCAAAAAAAAAAGATAGTTCTGAGCCAGCAAATAAATCAAATGAACCAAAAATTACTTACACCTCACCTATAGAGCATAAATCTGACAATAGTGGAGTTTCATTTAGAATACAATTATACAGTTCCTATGACCAATTTGATATAAGCAAAGCCAATATGGCAGACATACAAGAAATCGAAATCGATACCACTAAAAATGGTATAAAATACTTCATGCTGCCTGGCAAATTTGATGACATAAAAAAAGCAGAAGCGAAACTTGAATTGCTTCTGAAAAATGGATTTAAAAAAGCCAGCATTATTACCTACAAAAACAATATAAGACAAAATTAAATAGTTGCCCGAATACTTAATTCTTGGCTATAAGGATGCTATAACAGATAATATTGTAATTTTACCGCTAATAATATTTTTTGAGATGATAAAAATTGCAAACGAAGTAAAGGTTGGCATACTGGCAATAGCAGGATTGGTTTTGTTATTTTTTGGCTATAAGTATTTAAAAGGGTCTGCATTTTTTAATAGCGAACACGTATATTACGCTGAATACAATGATGTAGGAGGGCTGCTTGTAGGTAACCCTGTACAAATACAAGGGGTGAAAGTGGGAACGGTGGAAAGCATCGACTTCATACAAGAAAACCCATCTGATACTAAAGTAAAAGTGGGTTTGCGCGTTTCTGATGATATTATGATCCCTAAGAAATCGAATGCTGATATAGTAAGTACAGGATTAATGGGCAACATTGTAGTCAGTATCATATATCCAGTAAAAGATTCATTACCCAATCCATTGACTTATCTTGCCGATGGGGACTTGTTAAGTGGCAAACTATCAGGTGGTATGATGGAAACTATGACACAAGAAATTGCACCTATCAGAGATAAATCAACTAAATTAATGACCAGCTTAGATAGTGTATCAGTAGCCATTAATAATATACTGCGCTCCTCACGTATGGATAATACATTGACTAATGTCGATAAGAGCTTTGTTACATTAGAAAAAACATTGCATAACTTAAATGCAATCTCCGCACAAATGCAATCTATTATGAGCTCAGAAGCAGCCCATATTAAAAGTATAACAACTAATGCCGATCTAGTTTCTAGTAATTTTGTCCAGTCTAGTAAGAAATTAGATGGCATACTCGATCAAGCTGCTACCATCTCTGCAAATGCTGCTAAAGCTGATATCAGTGGTACCACTGAACAATTAAAGACTACTCTTGTCTCTACACAATCTGCTATTAAAGACTTACAGTCAATGCTTAATCAAATCAATAGTGGGCAAGGCTCAGCAGGTAAATTGATGAAAGATGAAGCCTTGTATGCTAATTTAGAAAGAGCCAGTGCCAATCTCGATAAGTTGTTCATCGACCTCAAGGAAAATCCTTCGGACTATGTTAATTTTTCATTAATTAAAATAGGAAGACGCGATAAAAAATAAGATATTATCCATCCAATTTTGCCTTCTATTTCAATTATTAATTCATCACATACATATTTTTCGAATTTGAATTTCAAGCGATTTCCTATCAGTGATCATGCATACTAAAATATTAGTCAATTGCCTTAAATTTTTAATCTTTATTGGGGTGTATATGGCTATGCACACTGCCTGTATTCAAGCCCAAAACAACGATCAAAATATCCCTAAGGGCAAAGAGGTAATTATCCAAAATACCGAAGTACTTGAGTCTATAACAACAGACTCTATGGATGTGAAAATGCTCAGTGGCAATGTTGTACTGATACAAGGGGATGTAATCTTTGAATGTGATAGTGCTGTCGTTTTTTTCTTAACTAATAATTTTGATGCCTACGGGAATATACATATAAATCAAAATGATACACTGAATATATATGGTGATAAATGCAATTATCAGGGCAATGCCAGAAAGGCCAAGATGATAGGCAATGTTGTGCTTGAAGATTGTTCGGCTAGGGCTACTTCCAAGCGATTGGATTATTTTTTAGATGAAGACCTCGCTATACTTACTGATAAAGTTTTTATCACTGATCAAAAAGTAAAAGTATATACGGATTCTCTTCGCTATACTACCGATCAAAAAAAAGCAAACCTGTATGGCAAAAACAAATACATAGGCGAAGATGGAAATGTAATGGAGAGCCGTGTGATGGCTTACGATTTCCTCACACAACAGGGGAATTATGACCAACGTGGAACGATTAAAAATGGCAATACAATAATTGAAAGCAATAAAGGTCAGTTTTTTGAGGCTGAAAAAAAAGCATTTTTTCAAGGTGATGTAGTGATTAATGATCCTGATTATAAACTCAAAACGGAAAGCCTAGAATATTTTACGGAACTCGATAAAGCCTTCTTTTCAGGGCCTACACGCATCGATCGTGATAGTACCATCATTAAAACCAATCAAGGGTGGTATGATAAAAAAAATGAAATTGTAATTCTTAGCCAGGGGGCTGAAGTGTATTCTAAGGAGCAGACTGTGCTCGCCGATAGTATCTATTTTGATGATGCCGCAGGCAAGGGGTTTTGCTATCGAAAGGTTTCTTTGGAAGACACTCTTAACAAGACTTTGATTACAGGTGAGTATGTAGAGTTCGAGCGTGCTACTGATTATATACTAGCGACCGATCATCCTATATTGCGCAATGTAAGTGGTGATGGTGACACATTATTTATGATGGCCGACACATTGGTATCCATCGGCAATGGCAAAGAAAAGCCCCGCAAACTCAATGCATATAACGATGTGTGGATGTGGAGACCTGACTTTCAAGGTGTATGCGACTCTTTGTACTACTCCAGTGAGGACTCTTTGTTTCGTTTCTTTCGGTCGCCTATCTTATGGATGGACAGCACCCAACTTAGAGCCGATACAGTACTCCTACACGCGCCTAATAATAAACCAAAGAATATAAAATTGAGAGAAAATTCCTTTGTCGTTAATTGGATTGAATCTATGATTTATAATCAGCTAAAGGGCAAAACAATCGATGGATTTTTTAAGGACAATAAGCTGCATAAAATGCAGATCGATACCATGGCTCAAAGCATCTATTATGCGCAGGACGATGCTAAAAAATACATAGGAGCTAATAAGTCCAGCTCTGCATCTATTCACATTCTATTCAATAATGGAAAGGCTGAAAGGGTGAAATTTCTCACCGCACCAAAAGCAGAATTTGTACCTATGGGCAAGATCAATCCTGAAACAAATAAACTGGAAGGCTTTAGTTGGTTGATTGATATGCGACCACTAAGTTTAGCTGATATGAAATATAAACGATCACAGGGCTTGCACAAATCAATGATTGCACAGCAGATCAATGAAAAGAAAATAAGCGATACACAAGCCCAAAACTCTGCAACTGATCCAACTATAAAGGCCAGTGAAAGAAATAATGCTAAGCCAACTGAAACTGTACAGCCACAAATAGCAAAAGACAAATCAAAAAGAATGGGGACTCAACCAAAGAATTAATCTCTTGACCCAATAAAAATACACTGAATTTTTTGTTCTTTGCTTGCCGAATAGTACAATGTAAATTCAGCTATAAAGTGATCAACTTATTTCCATTTAATATTCTTGTCTTACTTAATATGCCTAGATTATGGTGTAATAAAATTATGTATCTTTAGTATTAAACGATAATTGATTGATTTCTTTCTATTGGCGATGCCTGCGGCCCGGGCTATGCGGGGCTACGCTAGCGCTTCGGTACTGAATTGGCAGGCTGCTTACATTCATATACACCCACAGTATCAGCAGCGGTTTCCAGCCTGCCAATTCAGTACAAACCCCTCCTATCCCTATCGTGGTGAGCACGGAATTAAATGCAAATATTACCACATAATCAAAACATAATGCTAGGATGTATAATAAAAAACTACTATTTTTGTATCTACATTGATAATGAGATCGAGCTAAGTGGCTCTTGATTTTTTAATAATAAGTCAGTGTTTTTGAATGTCCAGTTTCAATGCGAAAGGGATAGTAGTGGTTAAGTCAGTAGCGCAGCGGATGACCGAGGCGATAGCCGAGCCACGAATAGCCCGACCCTCCTAGTGCGCATAAGCACTAGGAGGGATTCGCCCTAATGAAGATGAAACAAGTGACCTTGCTTATTTATTATCTCATAATAAACCGAACAAATTTTTTTTACATGAAAATATTTTTATTTTTCTTTGCCTTAACCATTTCGATTGTTCTTTCTGCTCAGAACCAAATTGATTTAACAATTCACCATAAGATTGGTGACCAGGATTTTGCATTAGATCAAGTTTTTCAAGCGCCTATAGGTGGTGATTTTGAATTCACCAGACTGCAATATTATCTTTCAAATTTTAGTATTACACACGATGGTGGAATGGTGACGATGGTGCCTGGAAATTATGCCCTTGTTAGTGCTAACACACCTACAACAATTGCATTAGGTGAACATAATGTTCAGCATATCGAAGCTATAGATTTTCACATAGGAATTGATCCAGATACGAATCACCTCGATCCATCACAGTATCCAAGTGACAATCCACTGGCATTGCAGCATCCTGATATGCATTGGGGATGGGATGCAGGTTATCGTTTCTTAGCGATGGAAGGATTAGCTGTTAATAATACTATTGTTCAGATTCATACATTAGGGGATTCCAATTATATGATTGTTTCGGTACCAGTGAATGAAGATGTTAGCAATGGCAATGCTATGATTGATGTCGATGCGAATTACATCAATATGCTCAATAATTTAGATGTGAGTACTGGGCCCTTTTCGCATGGTGAAACAGGAGTGTCACAATTAGCAATTGCTAATTTAGCTTTTTTTGTATTCAGTGCATCTGCTACCGTATCAGGGATTGCACAAGTAAGCAACGATTACATCGAAGTATATCCTAATCCCACGCTGGATAATAGAATTACCATACATACTGCTGGTGCAACTGATTCAGCTCTGAGCTTTAAGTTGTATGATGTAAAGGGAAGTTTGGTAGCTGAAAATTCAATTAGCACAGCAATTCAATCATTTGATTTTCCACACCTATCGAATGGCCAATATTTCATGACCATTAGCGACAACAAAAACATTATCCATAGTCAACACTTGTTATTTCAATAAGGAGATCAACCAGCAAATATCCATCACATCGTTGAGGTCAATTGTATCAGGAATTCTAATTGTATTTTTGCTTATTGCTTGCGAGGAGGAGAAGGCAATAATAGCAGTTGATTATCCTGCGCTCATGGAAATTCCTGAGGGGTTTCCGCCCATTGATGCGCCGGACGATAATGAGTTTTCACAAGCACGATGGGAACTGGGAAAAGCTTTATTTTATGACCCTATATTATCACGCGATTCTACAATTAGCTGTGCCAGTTGTCACCATGCACAATTAGCATTTAGCGATAATACGGCTACTACTGCGGGTATAGAAAATAGGGCAGGGGTGCGCAATGTATTGCCATTGTTTAATTTAGCATATCATCCATATTTTTTGAGGGAAGGCAGTTTGCCTACTTTGGAAATGCAAGTTATTGTGCCTATTCAGGAACACAATGAGTTTGATTTTAATATGGTGTTATTAGTTGATAAACTCAATGAATCACTAACTTATAAAGCAGCTTCATTAGCTGCTTATGATCGACAGCCTGATGCATTTGTCGTTACGCGATCCATCGCTTGTTTTGAAAGGAGTCTATTGAGTGGAGATAGCAAATATGATAAGGTCACAAGCGGAAATAATGGATTAGAATTTACTGACGAGGAGTCAAGAGGTCAAGACTTATTTTTTAGCGAAACTACTAACTGTAGTCAGTGTCACAATGGATTCAATTTTACTGATTACTCCTTTCAAAACAATGGGTTGTATGAAGTGTATAATGATGATGGACGTTATCGGCACACA
Source organism: uncultured Chitinophagales bacterium (assembly GCA_964480615.1). Lineage (GTDB taxonomy): Bacteria > Bacteroidota > Bacteroidia > Chitinophagales > UBA2359 > CAYZQX01. The sequence continues at coordinate 9,715 of CAYZQX010000002.1, forward strand.
TTGATAGAATCGGATAGAGCTTTATTTAAAGTGCCGTCTCTGCGCAATTTGAGCTTTACTGCACCTTACATGCACGATGGATCTTATTCATCATTGCAGGAAGTATTATTACATTACAATTCTGGTGGAGCTAATCATCCGCATAAAAGCCCGTTTGTAAAGCCATTAAATCTGAGCCAGCAAGAACTAGATGACTTAATGGCATTCTTATTGACATTGAGTGATAGTACTTATATTAGCAATCCACTTTTTATTAAATAGATATTTTTAGCAATCTCCCCCAGCGGGTGCAATAAGTGTTTCAAGCTCGGCGATGGTCGTTACTGGCATAGAACATTGCTGGCCTGAACATACATATATATAAGTGTGTTCAGGAACATATCGCTGATCAAATATTGGCAATGCGGATGCTCGCTCTGCAATGAAAAACAAGATATTTGGTCTGTACTTGCCATCGATTTGTTCGTATAATTTTTTGGCGTCCTTGCCTATGATAACTACTTCATAAGAGGTGATAGCCATTTCCCATGCAAGATTTGTCCATTGGTAATACCACAGTGCATTTTTATGTATTGAATCTCCCATGATGGATACCATTTTATAGGCCATTGACCGCCAATTTTCATCGCCATACACTAGGCTTAGGTGGTAGAGATTCGCAGCCATCACAGCATTAGAAGAGGGTATTACATTGTCCTGCGATTCTATGTGATGGGCGATTAGGGCATCATCATTTTTATCCTTGTAATAAAACATGGAAGACTCCTGATTGTAGAACCTATCGATGGCGGATGATAATATTTCAGCGGCGAGTAATAACCATTTCTCATCAAAACTAACGTGGTATAAATCGGTATATGCCTTTATTACAAATGCATAGTCATCAAGAAACCCATTGATGGTAGGTTTGTTATTCAAACTATGAAAGTTTCGAAATATTTTCAAGTCAGGCGTGGTCATCCTATTCATCAAGTGATCAGCAGTTTTGTAGGCTTGCTCAATGTAATTATTATCAGGCATAGCTAATGATGCTTTGCACAAGGCACTGACCATCATTGCATTCCATGCAGTAATCGCCTTATCATCAATTGAAGGTGCTATGCGCTGTTTTCTGTAATTTTTAAGTTTTATTAGGCAAGATTTAACCATTTCCTTGGATGCTCCCGATAATTCAATATTTGGCTGTATTCTCAATATGATAGCACCTTCCCAATTGCCCTCTTGCCGAACATCAAAGTAAGTAATAAACTCCTCAAAGTTATCGGACAATATTTCTTTGAGCTCATTATAGGACCATATATAATATTTTCCCTCTATGCCTTCGGAGTCAGCGTCCATAGAAGCGTAATAGACGCCCTTTCCATCGCTTAGCACTTCCATACAATAATTGATACTCTGTGTGATGACGAACTTATAAAGGTCATTGTCTTTATATATCAAGTAGGCTTGTGCATATAGTTGTATAAGCAGCGCATTGTCATACAACATTTTTTCAAAGTGTGGTACGAGCCAGTTTTCATCGGTACTATATCGGGCCCATCCGCCTTCTACCCAATCGAATATTCCCTGTGTAGCTACTTGGTCGAGTGTACGAAGTAGAAAGGACTCGGTTTCTGAATCAGTTTTGAGCTGTATGTAATTGATCAGAAACATAAAATATCCTGGCATCACGAATTTAGGTTCACCAGCTAAGCCACCAAGTCTGAAATCCCATAATTTTTTAGATTTAAGATGGGCATTTATTATTGATTCGATAGTGGGTATTTGTAACTCAACTTGCTGATAAAATGTCTCTATATATTTTATTCCTTCGGTAAGTTTTTCGGCTTGAATGATCAGTTTATCTTTTTCATTTTGATAAGCATTGTGAAAATAGGCTAGTAGATTTTTCCAATTTTCTTTAGGAAAGAAAGTACCTGCATACACAGGTCTTCCATCGGGCAGTGCAATAATATTAAGTGGCCATCCTCCTGAATTATTGATGAGTTGACATACATTCATGTAAATATGATCTATGTCAGGTCTCTCTTCGCGATCCACTTTGATGGATACAAAATATTGATTCATGATAGCAGCCACCTCTTGATCTTCAAAAGAATCTTTTTCCATTACGTGGCACCAGTGGCAGGCGGCGTAGCCTATGCTGATGATTAGTAGTTTATCCCTTTGGGTGGCTAGTTCTAGAGCGTCTTGACGCCAAGGAAGCCAATGGACAGGATTGTAGGCGTGCTGTCGCAAGTAAGGGCTGGATTCGTTAATCAATGCATTAGGTGTTGTCGTCACTGGGATAGATTTTTTTATTAATAAAAAAGCCGCTTTTAGAACTAAAAGCGGCTTGAATTAGATTGTTTAATTTTTCAACTAAGGCTTTTTAGCGCAACAACCTTTAGCAGCACTAGCGCCATTAGCACAACAGCCAGCTTTTTTCTCGCCTACACAAGATTTTTTATCCATAGCTGGTTCAGCATTTCCAGCACTCTTTACATTGCCTTCTAATACTGTAACTTCTTTAGATAATACTTCTCCTGATTTAGCAATTTTAGTTACTACTACTTCACCAGTTGAAGGATTGAAATCCTTAGTAGTAGTAGTTCCTGAGTTAGCGCAAACTTTAGTTCCGTGAACCATACCAGAAACGCCACAAGTTGAAACTTCGAAGCCTTCAGCCTTTAATGATTCAGCTGATATTCCGCCATTTTCTACAGTTCCACTTTTTGCAGCCGAAGCTGTGCAAGCGGTTTTGTTGGCGGTACAAGCAGCCTTAGATGCGGTACATTTTTTAGCATCCTGTGCGCTAAGTCCTAACGCAAAAAGGAATGATAAAGCAAAAAATAAATTCTTCATGTTTTTTATAATGATTAATGAATATTTTAATTATACGCAATAATAATAATAATATTTCAAATCCTAAAAGAAATACCTCATTTTAACATCTATTTGGATTAATGAGTTCCTAACATTATTATTTTTTCCATTTAATATTGCAGCCAATACTTGGGATCTGGGGTGTTATAGGAAGTTTTCCATTTAGCATTTTTTCAAAGGCATTGATCATTTGATTTCCATCAGAGGGGATTCCATTGCTAGGTCTTGATCCGTCCAGTTGTCCTCTATAGATGCAATTGCGTTCGGCATCGAATAGGCTGAAATCAGGGGTGCAGGCGGCATAATAGGCCTTGGCAACCATTTGTGTTTCATCGTACAAATAAGGAAAGGGAAAGTTTAACTCATTAGCCCAAGCAGCCATCAGTTCAGGACGATCATCGGGATAATTAGTTACATCATTGCTATTAATGGCTATAAATCCGATACCCTGAGGCTGATACCGATGAGCAAGATCAATGATTGTATGTATAACATGCTTTACATAAGGACAATGATTGCACATAAATATGAAAAGCAACCCCTTGTAAGAGCTAAAGTTATCCAGCGATAAACTGTTACCTGTCCTAGGGTCAGACAAGGTAAATTCTGGCGCTTTATAATACAATGGTAATTGAATTGTTTCAGTAGCTGCCATTAGTTATTTTGGGGTTTCAATTATTGGAATTTTTTGACCTTTATCCACGAGTTTTTGCTTCTTTTTTTCTTCAAGTTTTAAGTAGTTTTCCATGAATTTTACCGCATGTTCAGGGCCAATTTTTTTTGCAATGATATTTTTGTTTTTATCGAGAATAAACAATCTTGGCGTTCCAGATATATCGTAATCCTCCCTAAAGTTAGAGCGATAATTAAAATCAGCGAGGTTAATAAATGGATTTGTATGTTCTTTGAGGTATTTAACCCATTTATCACGTTCAGGCTCTGTGCATATCGAATATCCAGTCATATTGTAGAGTGTACTCAAAGTATCCCAAGCGGCAATAAGTTTTGGCGTTGCTTTTTTACAGTGCCCACAGTCAGGATCCCAAAACCATAATAGTGTATAGTCTGTATTAGAATTATACATATTGTGCATTACCCCTAATGAGTCTGATAATATGATGTTTTTAGCTTTTTTACCTATCAAGCTGTTGCGCATGCGTTTAGCACCATTAACGATCTTGTATAAGTTGGTACTATCAACCCATGGTGTTTTTCCTTTAGCATAATATTCATCTGCTATGTGTACGTATATGGCATCCTGTCCCATTAGCTTTGAGTTGGCGTATTTATTGAGGGTATAGGACAGCATATACTTATGATTTTCTTCGGAGTTCTTGGTTCGCTCTATTAGCTCATCACAATATTTTATCAGTGAATCAGGATCTTGATAACAATAGTGATCTAAATATTTTTCGAGTGCGCGATAAAGAATAGGTGTTCTTAAAAGTCGGCTGTCATTGATATCGATATCATCCCAAAAGTGAGTATGCATAAAGTCAAGCACAAACTCATTGTATTCCTCATCACTCATATTTTGATCCTTAGTAGGAGGAATTGGTTCAAATAGGAATTTTAATAATGAAGTAAACAATAAATTAGGATTGTTCTTAATAATAGATTTCCTATTGGCATTAATTTTATCCTGTATCTCTTGAAGTTCATCGACATATTTATTGTATTTGGGATCGGATTTGTCGCAGGCATCACGCCACTTAACAAGTGTATCAGTTCTAGCTTTGTGAGAGCTGATATATTTTAGATCTTGATACATTACCTCATTTTCTTTAGACCCTTCAAATTTGGTACGTTCCACAAAATCTGTTGTATCGGTCTCCAAGCTAAAAGCTGGTTCATTGAGTACAAATTCCAAGTATTTTTTACTTGGAAACATTAACAAGTAAAGACCAGCTTTTGTTTTTTCAGATCCTTTAAAAATGGCATTTCCTTTTTTATCGGTGAACAGGGTGTCGGCCACATACTGCTTATCAGCATAGTGGTTAGCGATAATAAGTGTGTCATTAGGGAGTGATTTTACTTTTATCTTCACTTCATAGGATTGTCCTATAATGGAGTTGAAACAATAAGAAACGGAGAAAAGAAAAATGAATAATTTAGAAGCCATTAGCTAAGAGAATGAGTGGCAAATCTAATATTTTTTTTTGTAATAAATTGTGGTATTATCAAGCTCAATAGGGGCTATTGTCATTATTTTTAGATTTTTTAATATCCTTTTTACAGGACATTAGATAACTAAAATTTTGTTTGTGCCAGTAAGAACAAGACAGCCATTCTCGTAGCTACACCATTTTCAACTTGTTGTAAAATGATGCTGTGATGGGAGTCTGCTGCATCAGAGCTCAATTCAACCCCACGATTTATGGGGCCAGGATGCATAATTGTAATTTGTTTTTTTAGACCATCTAGCTTTTGCTTATCAATTCCATAATAGAGGGCATATTCTCTTAAGGATGGAAAATAATTGATGTTTTGTCTTTCCAATTGAATCCGCAATACATTCGCAACATCACACCATTCTAATGCTTCTTGTACATTATAAGTTACGTGAACACCTAATGGTTCAACATTTTTGGGGAGTAGGGTAGGCGGACCGCATAGCAATACCTCAGCGCCTAATTTTTTAAGACAATAAATATTGCTCAATGCCACTCTGCTGTGAATGATATCACCTATCAGGGCGATTTTTTTACCTTTAAGATCTCCTAGTTTTTCTCTAATTGAAAAAGCATCTAGCAGGGCTTGTGTAGGATGCTCGTGTGTGCCATCGCCAGCATTAACAATATGTGCACGTATATTGCGACTCAAGTATTCAGGCACGCCAGGGCTTTTGTGGCGTATTACGACCATATCCACTTTCATGGCCAGGATATTATTCACCGTATCTAATAGCGTTTCGCCTTTTTTTACGGATGATCCTGATGATGAAAAATTTAGCGTGTCCGCACCTAAGCGTTTTTCTGCTAGTTCAAAGGATATTCTTGTACGTGTAGAATCTTCAAAAAAACAATTTACGATCGTTAAATCTCTCAGGGAGGGCACTTTTTTTATCGGTCTATTGAGGACTTCTTTAAATTGTGTAGTAGATTCAAAAATTAGATTAATATCCGCTTCACTAATATTTTTAATTCCTAAAAGATGTGGTACACTTAATTGCCCCATAATGATATAATGTAATTAAAGCTTTCGTTTTTCAATTAATAAGACTCTGTCCATATCGCCTGCTGCTGACCATTCAACTCTTACTTCTTGAGATTGTATGCTATCGACACTGATACCAGTGTAATCGGGCTGTATAGGCAGTTGACGAGAAAATCTCCTTTCTACTAGTACCATTAGCTCTACTTTTTGTGGTCGCCCATAATCCAGTAAGGCATCGAGTGCTGCGCGCACAGTACGACCAGTGTACATAACATCATCAATTAGAATGATGTTTTTTCCTTCAGTCGAAAAGTTAATTGTCGATTCATTGACGGCGAGTATCTTATCATTCCTTCTAAAATCATCGCGGTAAAATGATACATCTAGTTTGCCAGCGTGATATTTTAGGCTGGGATTTATCTGCATTAATTTGTCACATATCCGATCGAGTAATGGTATGCCCCTTGGCTGTACACCTATGATTACTGAGCGGCTAAAATCACCATGATTTTCAATCAGTTGCCTGCAAAGCCGATTGATTGTCAATGCTAAGGGCTGTGAGTCCAATAATATTTTTTCAGTCATGATAATTGTACAAAGATATTTTGAATTTAGGTGATTGTAATATTTTTTCTTTTGGGTTGCAATAATATTTTACTTCCATACCTTTATACATAATCAGTTGAGATAAGTGTTATAAGGATTGTGGGTTATTTTCAGGCCATTCTATTACAGTCATTCCTGGCGGATAAGTTTGAGTTATTTTATTGAGTACCCAGTCCCAATGCACCTGATCATTTACAAAATCTATATCGTGCGCATTGATGATCAATATCCTCAATTGTGGATTGTTTTCAAAATATTTAAAATACACATCCTCTACATCTTTTAAGTATTGTCGCCTAACTACTTGTTCAAATCCCCTTCCCCTTTTTTTGATATTTTCGATCAGCCTATCTACATTAGAATGGATATAGATAACTAATTCAGGTTCAGGCAGTGATTCGTACATAATATGAAAAGTCTTGTGAAAGAGTTCAAACTCTAGCTTGGACAAATTGACCTCGGCGTAAAGCAATGACTTCACAAAAATATAATCCGATATATGCAATTCATTGTAGAGTGCAGGGCTATTGATAATATTTTTTAGTTGATGATATCTTGCAGTGAGAAAAAATATCTCATTCTGAAAATCGTAACGACCTGGCTCCTTATAGGCCAATGGAAGGAAAGGGTTTTCTACGAACTCCTCTAAAATTAATTGGCCACCAAATAATTGATGAAGCTGGTTAGCCAATGAGGTTTTACCCGCACCAGTATTGCCATCAATTGCAATAAAATTATACTTCATTTGTCAAAAAGATAGGTTTTACATTTCAATGAATAAACCGAAGGCCTATACGCTGGAAAGAGTCTAACTAACTCTAATGACCGCGAAATTATAAAAAAAACTACTTTTGTAATAAAACCAATCAAATAAATATGGAAAATCACCTAATCAACTGGGATTGGCTTGGTAAATTAGTGGCTATAGACTCCCCCACAGGTTTTACTGATCGTGCCGCGGATTATGTTGTAGATCTACTTAGCGAGATGGGCTGGTCGCCAAGGATTAATAAAAAAGGCGGCATACATTGCCCATTGGGGAATGATCCTAAGTTGGTCATAGCAGCCCACATCGACACATTAGGTGGGATTGTACAGACCATTAATGAAAATGGTAGCCTAGGCATCAGCAAAATTGGTGGGCCTAACCTAGCGAGTTATGAAGGTAGCAATGTGCGCATTATAACCTTAGAACAAAAGATATACACAGGTAGTTTATTGCTCAATAATCCATCGACCCACGTAAATAGAACAGCTGAATCCCAAGAACGCACTACGGCTAATATGCATATCAGAATTGATGAACCAGTTGCTAGTAAATCCGATGTAAAAAAACTGGGTATTGATGTAGGGGATATTATTTGCTTTGAGCCTTATTTTCAAATATTGGAAAATGGTTATATAAAATCCAAATTCATGGATAATAAGGCGGGCTGTATGTCTTTATTCTTAATTGCTGAATGGTGTAAAAAGCAGAACAAAAATTTCCCTGTTGAGCTGTATTTTTCTAATTATGAAGAGGTGGGACACGGCTCATCAATTCGATTCGATGAGGCAATTGCTGAGATGCTGGTGGTGGATATGGGTATAGTAGGCGAGGGAAGTGGAGGCAATGAGCGATTATGTAGTATATGCGCTAAAGATGCTACAGGTCCTTATGACTATTCCATGCGCAAAAAATTAGTGGAAATTGCAAAAGCATCCAACATAAACTATGTGCAAGACATATACCCTTATTATGGATCAGATGGCAGTGCTGCATTGCGTGCTGGCAATGATTTTAAAGTTGCATTAATAGGCCCTGGGGTGTCGGCATCACATGGTATAGAGCGTGCGCATAAGGATGGTATCATTGCTACAGCGCAGCTATGTATTGAATATATTCAATCAATAGAGTTGTGATCAAAGAACAACAAATAAGTCCGATTAAGCTTCCTTGCTTGTAACTAGGGTTTGCTAAATAACTCATAAGATTGCAATTATGGCGATGCCTGCGGCCCGGGCTATGCGGGGCTACGCTAGCGCTTCGGTACTGGGGTGGCGGGCTTTCTGCATAATTGAATCAAAAAAATTGAAAGCCCGCCACCCCAGCACAAACCCCTCTTATCCCTATCGCGTTTAACGATGTACGATTCACGATAGGCTATCGCGATTTATGATTCACGATTTTAGATTTACGATACTGAAGCTGGTTGCAGTAACTAGTTAAAAAGTCTAGTGTCCATTATCCAGTGTCTAGTTAAAGCGATTTACGATAATACAATAGGATTATCAATATTGGAGTTTTATCATAAAAATATTTATGACCGCAGATATGACTTATCAAAGTCTAGCGTCCACGATCTAGTAGCTAAGATCTATTTATGAAGAATCTGACTCCTTCAGTATTTGATTACTGTTGTATTAATTGCACTGCAATATTACCGCATCTTCGGCTTGAATATATTAATTTAAACTGGCTATTAATATACTAAGTCTAGTGTCAATTATCATTGTGCGAAATTCAGTTTTAAGGATTATTACAAAAGCATTTTGAATAGAATCCGTTATAGATTTCTATTAATGAAATACAAAATATTATTTACCTCCCCCTCCACGAAAATTGTTCTAATAATTTATAAAATGTTTTGCCTTCAGCACTCAATAGATAGTATATACAAACATATTTCAATATGTATTGTCAACCATAAGCTTCCTTAGGAACAAAAATTATACATTTTTACCAATATTTTACTAATCAAAAAGGTATATTAATTTTTTTGGAAGATAAAAATATATTCGTGCTTAAATACATAAAATCCCCCTGACAGGGCCCTGTAGCGCCAGAGTTCTTTTTGGTTGAGTTTTGCCTTGGTATCTTCAAAATTTTTAATGATGGTTGACTTTAGCTTGTAGCCTCTTTTAGTAAACTCTTGCATGGTGAAAAACGCTAAAGGTATCCATTCTCCTTGCTCATATTTATCACTGATGATCAATGCACAAAATCGATCTTTGTCTAACACCTTATATACATTTTCAGCAAGTTTGCCCATCTTCTGTAGAAAGGATTCCAGGTCAATGGCATTAGATAAGTCTGAGGGCTCTTCACTAAATTTTATAATATCCCAATAAGGCGGATGTAGTATGGCCAGTTGGATTGATTTAATACCTTGTTCTTGTAGCGCATTAGGCATATTAATCTCGGTACAATCGCCATTAATGATATGCGTTCTGGTTTGGTAGGAAGAAACAGTCTTACTAATAAGCGCATTCGCATGGTCGGCTATATGGGGCAATAGCTCTATACCTATTACATTGCGTCCTAATTTTTTTGCTTCTATTAAAGTTGTGCCACTGCCTGCAAATGTGTCTAAGACCCATTCATCCGTCTTGGTGTATCTTCTGATTAGTTGATTGGGAATTTGTGGTATAAAATTGCCCCAGTACCCAGCATTGTGTACACCACTATTATCGCGCTTTTCTATTACCCATAGACTATCGGTAAGAATATCCTCATAATCTTTCCACCTATTGAGATTAATATCGTTGTATTTAGTGGTTCTTTCGACGGTGAGTGCTTTGATAAGCCGCTGGATATAGTATTTTGTTCGTTCTAATGTTTTGGTTTCACTTATCTGTATGAGTTCTTTGATTATATATTGTATGTCTTCTTGATTTAAGTATTCAGCGTATTGTATATCTTTTGTCTTTGAGGATTTTTTTTGGGTGTTTTTTTTTGTCTCACTTTTGGTTGAAATACTATTAAGTATGGACTTTATGCCTAGCTGTATTTTGTCCTGTTGTTCTAATATCAACAATGATTCTAATGCACTAGTGATGCGGTTATAAGGGCTAGTATTGTGTTGTTTTTCATTTTCGTCGATAGGTTGATTGATCATATATGGGATCCTTATAATGGTTATTTGTCCTTGAGTATAACTGATAATTAATAGCTCTTGGAGCTTCAAATATATTTATTTTTTTTTAGATACAAATCTATTAGTTTAAGCGTATAAGATTGTATAAGGCGGTTTATGGACAAGGGATCGCAGCGAGCACGCAATGGAGCGCAGCGCAATGAAGTAAAGCGGAGAGCCCGGCCCTGAGCGGAGTTTGGCGACCTAAGAAGCCAAAATCCGCTCAGGGTGGCCCCAAATAATTGTATTGATCATCTAAATCAGTTTCCAAGTTAATTTTCGTATAGCAAAAAAAAGACATCAGCGATTGCCAATGTCTTCTTAAGAACAGAATAAATAATCTTGTGTGTGATTTTTATCTCAAAGAATTATTTTATAAACTTATAACTCAATCCAGCATGGATGCCCAATGCGATATTCAATGGCTTATGCGCCATGCTCATTTCTCTTCCTTTATTGAATACCGTACTTATATTGCCCCTCGTACCAAGTGTAAATGAATAATTACGCGAAAGGAAAATCTGATATTCATAACCAAGAACAACGCCTAATTCGTTTTTGTTTAGCAAGTCAATAGCGTGGATACTTGGGTCATCAATATTGAGGTGTATGGATTTTAATTTGCCATATTTAAGACCAATTATTAGGTTGCGATTGAGGGGGGTGCGCTTGCCTAATATAGTAGTTGTTTTCTTATGTTTAAGAAGCAATGGCACTTGCAGATAATCCAATACATTAGCGGCCACTTGTCCACCATTTTCTCCTATACCAGGATAGTTAAACTCTTGATGGATTTTGCTATTCAGTGTTATCTCCGTCTGTAATGCCCAGCGCTCATTAATGTCATATGTCACACCCAGTCCATAGGCGGTGCCAAGGCTCTTAGTGCTTACAGGACCTGCATCAGCGCCTGTTCCAGAGATCCAATTGGTGCTAAATTCTGAAAACCCATAAGCCGAGATACCACGCATTTTACTCACTAACAAAGAGGGAGGAAGATTGGTTTTTCGCTTTTTACTTGCTTTGTGTTTGCCATTGATTACAGGTTCATTATTCGTGTTTTTAAAATTGATACTGTTGTGTTTGATAGCAGGTAAGGAACTTATTTCATTAGATATATACAAGGCGCTGCGATCGCTATATACTTTAGGCTGATTGTTATGCTCAACTGCTAAGATTGCTGTGTTATCGGCTTTGTAAACTGCGGTATTATTGTGAATGTTATGATTCACTTGTAGGTTAGCAGATATGTTGTTGTATTCTATTCTGGAGTCATCATTAGAGGCGAATAAATTATTACCGCTTATAGATGATGTGTTGATATTCTTATAAGTTTCTGCTTGTTTATGAGCAATTGTAGGCGTTAGTTTATCACTATTGAATACTTGTGTGGAATGATTGTATTGATATGAAGAAGGAGGATTATGATTAATGCTAGCTGCGTTGATAGGCTGGTTATGTATTATTCGATTGTCAGGCTCATTTGATACATATTGTGGTTCAGTATCCTTGATTCTCTTATCAAAGCTTTCTTGAATATTAGCATTCCTAGCTATATCGAGGAGCGTGGAGAATTTAGGTGTAGAATCTTGTCTTGCGAGATCAGCCATAGTGGCGTGGCGTGGTGTAATTTTTATATCAGCTTCCAATTTATAATTTGTGAAGAGGTATATCATGCTGATTCCGAGAAGAAAGGAAGCTGCTCCCCAACCCCAAAAAGATTTGGTCTTATAAAAAGGAGGACTGACAGGAAGACGAGACTGAATAGCCGACCAAGACCGAGGTCCTGGATTGACTTCCAGCTCATCCATTTTCTTTTTAATTATATCATCCATATCACTATTGTAAGGCATAAGATTCCTTATAGTTGTTATTATAATTTTTTAAATTGAGGATCATATCTTGCAATAGGTAACGCGCTCTTGAGAGTTGTGACTTCGATGTCCCTTCGCTAATATTGAGCATCTCACCTATCTCTTTATGTGAATATCCCTCGATTACATAAAGATTGAATACGGTTTTATATCCAGGAGCTAATTGCTGTATAAGCTGCATTATTTCTTGTGCACTCATAAGTTCTAAACCATTGTCTTCTACTACATTTTTATCGGTACCTTTCACATCCATAATAGGATACATAGGAACTGCTTTTCGATAATGTTCGATGGCCGTATTCACGACTATTCGGCGCATCCATCCTTCAAATGAGCCTTCTCCTCTGAAATTTTTAATGTGGTTAAATATTTTTACAAATCCATCTTGCAAAATATCTTCGGCACTACTATGATCTTTAGCATAGCGAAGGCATATCGCAAACATTTTACCGCTGTATCGCTGATAGAGCAATTCCTGATAGCGCGGTTGCAAATCCTTACAGCCTTGCAATATTTCTTCTTCGGTTACTTGACCATTTTTTTTGAACATAACAATAGAGATTAGAACAGTAAAGTTTTAAATCATAAGCAATTACACATTTTTGTTTTTATTTATTGACTGGATAAAATTAATCATTTTATTAAAAGCCATTGATCGGTGGCTAATTTTCTTTTTTACTTCAATTCCCAATTCGGCGAAACTATGGTCATAACCTAGGGGCTTAAAAATGGGATCATAACCAAATCCTCCATTTCCTTGTGGAGATTCTAAAATTTGACCTTTTACAATCCCCTCAAAAAAGTGCAGCTCATCGTCCCATCTCAGCGCAAATACTGTTCTAAACTGCGCGCTTCGGTCGCTCTGATCCCTTAGCTCATGAAGCACCTTTGCCATATTCGCTGCGGAATCACCTTGTTCGCCAGCGTAGCGGGCACTCCGAACGCCAGGCCGCATATCCAAGGCCGCTATTTCCAAGCCAGTATCCTCAGAGAACGAATTTTTGCCATATCTATTCCATATCACATTCACTTTTTCAGCGGCATTTTCCGCGAGCGTATTATACGGTTCTTCTATGGGCTGTTGATCTTGTAGGTCGGCAAGACTGATAATTTCATAATCACCCGCCAGCGCCGCCTTAACCTCCAAGACTTTATTATGATTATGTGTAGCGAAAATCAGTTGCATCCTCGGCGAAATTTTTTTACAAATAACGCTATTTTTATCAATATCATAAAAAATTCTGGAAAAATGCACTAAAATAATTACTCTTAACCAGCTACACTCATCAATTCTAGCGTAAGTCTTAATCTTTGGGGTAACGATGTGAAAGCCATTCAATATTGGCTTAATGAGTGAATACAATTCAAATTTGCTTTTCAATCAGTAACTATAGTTTCTGATTCGATAGGATAGAGAAATAATTTGTAATTTAAAGGCCTAATCCATTGTTGCAATGCATAAAATATACCTTTTATTTATGGGAACCATTATGGGTCTTATGATGATGAGATCGAATTTCATTAATGCCGCTACTGGTGATACTTTAACCATCCAAGCCCACAATAATGTGGATATGGTGTGGTATGGAAATTATGACCAATTGGTAGAATTTCCGACCGATGATTCGCTCAGCTATTCCAAAATATTGATGAATTATACCATCGGCTGTGCTACGGCACATTGCAGCGACTGGGACTATACTGTTCATCTTGAAGTGGGTATGCCTACAGGTATTATGCAAGATCAAATCTCATCCATCGACACCATCAGCACAAATCCACTGGTCATAGATACAAGTTATATAAGTGTAGAGGTCATTAAATGGATTGAACTGGGTAGGATGATAACGCCATATGGCACTTACATGGACACCACTTCGCCCTCCTATGGCACATCTGGATTTAATAGCGACTGGACCCACAGTTTTACATTCGATGTGAGTGATTATGTATTGCTGTTAAAAGGTAGCAAGACTATCCGATGTTTTTATTCGGGATGGAGCACAGGATTTAGCTCTACCATTAGTTTTGACTTTATCGAAGGGCTACCTTGTAGGGATGTAATAGCTTTCGATCAAGTATATGATTATGGAGGTATGCCTTATGACAATACCAGCAATTTTGAATTGAACTATGTGTATACTAAGAAATTTAAAACCCTTGATAATGCCGATGCAGGACATGTCAATGTATTTGTATCAGGACATGGAATTGATAATCAAGAGTGCTCAGAGTTTTGTACTAAAAATTACTATTTGAAAGCTAATGATACGCAACTTGCTCAATACACTATATGGCGTGATGATTGTGGCAAAAATCCTTTGAAACCACAAGGCGGTACTTGGTTGTTCAACCGTGGCAATTGGTGTCCAGGCGATCAAGTATATCGCAATGCACACGATATTAGTTCTCAAATGAATCCAGGAGATTCCATAGAGATTGATATTGATTTTACACCATATAGTAATGGAGGTGGTTCTTATGCCTTAGAGGCACAATATGTACAGTACGGCCCAGCTCGATTTAGCAATGATGTAGAGATCGTAGATATAATTGCACCAAGCAATAAAGATATGCACATGCATTACAATCCGATTTGCAATAATCCAAGTATAAAAATTCGCAATAATGGGGCAAATACCTTGACGAGTTGTATCATAGAATTTGGCACTACAGGTCCTTTAGTATGTCATCACCAGTGGGAAGGATCTCTGGCCTATAATGAAGAGGTTGAAGTAGCCCTGCCAGCATTTATGTGGGCGGGTTTTGATATTGATAATCCAGTATTCTTTGCTAGGGTAGGGAAGCCCAACGGAATGGATGATGAATATATGTACAACAATCGTATGGAATCCTCCTTTTCATTGCCTCCTCGATTCGATGATTCGTTTGTATTAAAACTTAAGACCAATAACAAAGCGAATGAAAATCATTGGACCATTACAAGTATGGATGGTACAGTGATGTATGAAAATGGAACATTGGCTAATAATACAACATATACCACTGATATCAATCTGCCTATGGGATGTTACACCTTTTTGTTAACGGATTATGGCACTGATTGGGATCAAGGTGATGGTCTTTCATTTTGGTATAATTTGAATCTGGGAATTGAAACATCGGGCTTTGTGAGATTTGAAAAAAACAATCAAATAATACAAAGTTTTGATCCTGATTTTGGTGATGAAATTCGCTTTCAGTTTATAGTAGATTATGATATGGCTAATGATATACCTGCTTTTATTGAGTGTGAAGAGTTAGCTCTTGAAACAGGCATTGAGGAAGTAGTAGATTTGACCAAGCTAAAGCTCTATCCCAATCCTGCGAACGATGTGCTGAATATCTTGTATGAACAAGAGGGTGTTAATAAATATAGAAATGCGCTCCATATCTATAATTCATTAGGTCAGCTTGTACACAGTGACATAATGGAACATAATCGAGCGGTGTATCAATCTGCCATTGATATACAACATTGGGCGAGTGGGATATATATTGTTTCTATAAGTAATGGTAATTCAGTTAAGAATCAAAAATTGATCATTGAATAATATGCACCATTACAAGTAATTATATGACCTATTAATCGCTAATCAAGGCGAGTA
The DNA here is from genome assembly GCA_964480615.1 of uncultured Chitinophagales bacterium. Taxonomy (GTDB): domain Bacteria; phylum Bacteroidota; class Bacteroidia; order Chitinophagales; family UBA2359; genus CAYZQX01. The sequence goes on from CAYZQX010000002.1 coordinate 25,720, forward strand.
CAATTAATAAAACAGGGGATATAAAAGCTCACCAATAAATATTTTACTTATTGAAATTTTTGAGTTAATAAATATAGCTTAAAGATATTATGGCGATGCCTCCGGCCCGGGCTATACAGGGCTTTCTGATTTTATTAGTTTTTTAAAGGACATCAGAATCTTCGCAAGCTCGATTTGCTGACGCTCCGGTACTGATCTGGCAGGCTTTCGGAAATATTATTTCAAAGCGTTGAAAGCCTGCCAGTTCAGTACAAACCCTTCCTATCCCTATCGTTTAAAACTAGGTTTGTAATATTATCTAACTTTTCATTAAGACTTTATAATGAGACGCTAATTTATATAGCGAGTATTTTATAATTCTGGCTATTATTAGTAATGGCATTTTTTTATTAATGGTTAATTTGATTTCTTTGTAATCAGAAAATCAGTTAATAAATTGAGTTTTTGCTTTCATAGGGATATTAGCATTTATCATATCAAGCGAATATAGCGAACATAAAACATACATTAATCGTAATTTTTTTTATTAGAAATAGCAAGAATCTATAACTATAACAATGAAACATTGTCAGTTGAATATCTAAATTTTAGTAACAATAAATATTGCTTTGCTACTTGAAATGAAAAGATGATATATAATTAGGGTATATCTGTAACCATTGGGTGGATAGAGTTATATATACATTAGTCAGAAATTGTACTGCGGATAGAAGAAATACGACCTCTAACTGAAGATTCCTCTTCCATCAAGAAAATACTATTTGGCGTTATCTCCGTACCCTCCCATAGATTTGTTGCTAGGGCTGAAACTGTAAAATTGAATTGTTTAAATTTTTTTTAACAAATTTTGCGAGAATAATAGTAAAAAATCTATTCAAGAATAGTAAAAAGATAGTAAATGTATAATAAGTAGTATTTTAACAATTATTAGTAATAGTAATACTATTATATGGAATAGTTATAGTATCTTTGTGGGGTAAAATAATGGTAAGAATAAATGGGAAAAAAAAGCTATAGTTTTGAAAAACTATTCAAATTGTTGAAATTAGAGCGCCAAGAGATTCTGGCAATTTACTTTTATGCCATTTTAAGCGGATTAATACAGCTAAGTTTGCCATTAGGCATACAGGCAATATTGGGATTGGTCTTGGGTGCTACAATGGTTACTTCGGTCTATATGCTTATAATTATTTTGATAATTGCAGTATTTATAGTTGGTTATTTACGTGTAAATAAGATGATGATTATAGAAAAGATTCAACAAAAAATATTTGTTAGGATTGCATTTGAGTTTGCTGAAAAAATTCCCAACCTAGATCTAAAAGCTGCAGATCATTATTATTTGCCTAATAAGATAAATCATTTTTTTGATATTCAAAATATTCAAAAAGGGATTTCAAAATTACTGTTAGATATTCCTGGTGCTTCTATTCAAATTGTTTTAGGACTACTTCTAATTTCATTATACCATCCACTATTTATACTGTTTTCCTTATTATTAATTTTTATGCTTTGGGTAATTTTTAGAATTACTGCCAAACAAGGGTTAGAAACTAGTATAATGGAAAGCAATTATAAATACGAAGTTGCAGCTTGGCTTGAAGAGATAGGACGAGTCATTAAATCCTTCAAATATAGTCAGGGTACTAACCTAAATTTAATTAAAGCCGATGAAAAGTCATTAAATTACATTAATGCTCGTACGGCACATTTCAAAGTATTATTATTTCAATTCAAATCCTTGGTTTTTTTTAAAGTTTGTGTAACAGCTGTTATGTTGCTTCTGGGCACCTACTTGTTATTTGAACAGAAAATAAATATAGGTCAGTTTGTAGCTGTTGAAATAGTTATTCTTTCCATAATTAGTGCTATGGAAAAGCTAATAGCAAGTTTAGAAAATGCCTATGATGTGATTGCTGGTTTATATAAGATAGATTCATTGCTTGAATTGGACAGTGAAAAAGATGGTAAGTTTATATTGCAATCTAGTGAGTTGAATATCGAAATAAGTAATTTGAATTTTTCCTATACTGACACACTAGAGTTGTTTAAAAATATATCGACTAATATAAGTGCAAATAGCGTAACCGCAATATCAGGTGAAGAGAATAGTGGTAAATCCACTTTCCTTAAGCTATTGACAGGTAGTTATAAAAACTTTAAGGGGAATATACTTTTTAACCAAATTCCTATACAAAACTATTCACTCCAAAGTATTCGATCTAACACAGGTATATTATTGTACGAACAGGATTTATTTGAAGGCTCTTTATTCGACAATATTACTTTAGGGAATACAAATATAGAGATGGAGCATATATTAGATGTTGCTAAGAAATTAGGAATTGAAAATTTTCTATCTTCTTTTCCGCATTCGTATGAAACCAAAATAGAACCGATGGGGCAAAAAATGCCTTCATCATTAATAAAAAAAATACTATTGCTTAGGGCATTAGTAAATGACCCCATACTGTTGGTATTAGAAGAACCTTGGGCAGGCTTTAATGAAGATATTCAACAAAAAATCCAAAACTATTTGTTAGAAATTTCATCGAATAAGACCATAGTTATTACTACCAATGATCGAGAATTTATTAAAAAGTGTAATCTTCATATTAACCTGAAAAATGGAACCATTACAAAATAGTAGAAAATGAATAATTACCAAATTCCACTGAAGGCTTTTGATGCCATTTTAATGATTCATGCTAAGCCAAGAATTAGATATTATTTTTGGATTATTATAGCTTTACTTTTGTTGATTTTATTTTTACCATGGACACAAAATATAAAGTCGAAGGGAAATATCACAACATTAAAGCAAGAACAAAGACCTCAGAATATCAATGCTTTGATCCCAGGTAAAATAGATCAATGGTTTGTAAAAGAAGGGGATTTTGTATTAAAAGGGGATACTATATTGATTTTGTCAGAGATAAAAGAGGATTATCTTGATCCAAATTTAATTGGTCGCACTCAAAATCAATTGGATGCCAAAGAAGGTAGTATTGAGTTTTATAAGGGTAAGATCACTTCAACACAATTGCAAATAAGTAATCTTAAAGAAGCCAAGCGATTAAAGATTGATCAATTGAAAAATAAAGCATTACAGCTTGAGAATAAATTGATAGGAGAGAAAGCTGAATTAGAAGCTAATCAAAATGAGGTTCAGCTATTAAAAAACCAGTACGAAAGACAATTAAAAATGTATGAGGAAGGTTTAGTATCACAAACTCAGTTGCAACAGCGCAGTATTGTATTTCAGAATGCGATGGCTAAGCTAACAATCACTGAAAATAAGATAGCGCAAACCAATCAAGAGATAATAAATAATCGCATTGAACAGAATAGTGTAGAACAAGAATATACCGAAAAAGTAAATAAAGCTGAAGGCGATAATTTTCAAAATTTAAGTCAAATTGCATCCACTCAATCCGATGTGGCTAAGTTACAAAATCAGGTAAGTAATTATACCATCAGGAATAGTAGATATGTAGTCACTGCACCTCAAGATGGTCAAGTAATACAAGCTAATAAAGCAGGTATAGGTGAGATACTGAAAGAAGGTGAATCGATAGCCTTAATCGTGCCTAATGCCTTGGAGTATGCCGTAGAAATGTATGTTAATCCAGTTGATTTACCATTAGTAGATATTGGTCAAACTGTTCGCTTTACATTCGATGGGTTTCCAGCGATTGTATTTAGTGGTTGGCCAGAACAAAGTTATGGAACCTTTTCAGGGAAAGTTGTTGCATATGAAAATGCCATAGGAGAAAATGGAAAATATAGAGTATTAGTAGCTGAAGATAGGGCCTATAAGAAGTGGCCTAAGGAACTGCGAATTGGTGCTGGAGCTAAGTCTATATTGCTTCTAAAAGATGTCCCTATATGGTATGAAATATGGAGGAATATTAACGGGTTTCCTAATGATTTTTATAAAGTTGAACAAGAATTAATAGATAAAAAATAGTTGTAATGAAAACAGCAGTATTAGCATTGTTTATAATTAATTTTAGTCATTGCCTTTTCGCTCAATATAACACCTTCAATGCTGAAGAATTTTTATCTATCGTGCGTAGTTACCACCCCGTGGTAAGGTTGGCAAATATTAATATTGAGCAATCTGATGCTGATATTTTAGTGGCGCGCAACATTTTTAATCCGATAATTAGTAATTATATAGCTAATAAGACCATTAATAATATTGAGTATTACAACTATCTTCATCCACAAATTACAATTCCTACATGGTTTGGTATTAATGTATCAGCAGGGCTAGAGAATTTATCAGGTAATCGTTTTGATCCTAGTGAAACGATAGGACAATCGAGTTACGTTGGAGTCAGTATTCCATTACTCAATAATTGGGTCATTGATAAACGGAGAGCATACTTGCAAAAGGCCAAATTGTATAATGAGTTGGCAATTATTGATCAGCAAAAGGTTGTTAATGATGTATTGAAAGATGCAATTACTACCTATTGGGAATGGGTTAATGCTTATGAGAGTTATGAAATTGTAGGGAGAAATTATGACATTTCTCAACAGCGATTTAATTTTGTTAAGCAAACAGTAATAAATGGGGAAAGACCTGCTATTGATTCTATTGAAGCACTTACACAGTTGCAAAGTATGGAGTTTCTAAAGAATGAACGATGGTTTCAATTTCAAAATAAGGGAATCGAGTTATCTGTTTTTTTGTGGAATGAAAATAATATGCCTTTTGACTGGCAAGAAAATATTATTCCGCAAAGTGGTTGGGAAAATCAAGAGAATATAGAGAAATTTATTTTACCATTGTCCGATTTGCTACAAAATGCCAAGGAGTTTCATCCAGAAATTAGAATGTTTACCCAAAAAACTTATCTCCTAAATATTGAAAAGAAATTAAAATTTCAAGAGCTTTTCCCAAAACTAGATTTCAATTATTATCATTTCAACAAAGGCCTAAATCAATTTAGTACTGATGGATTATTTTTTCAAAACAATTTCCAGTACGGGTTAAAATTTGAAATGCCATTATTTCTTTCTAAGAGTAGAGGTGAGTATAAAAAAGCGAAGCTCAACTTACAAGCAAATTTTATTATGCAAGCCCAAAAAGTTCAAGGAATAGAACAAAAGGTCGAATTATATTATAACCAATACCTCAACTTAAAAAAACAAATTATGGTGCAATCCAATATGCTCCAGAATTTTAGAAAATTGCTAAAAGCAGAGGAGACATTGTTTCAAAATGGGGAGAGTTCCCTTTTTCTTATTAATAGTAGAGAAAATAAAGTATTAGAAACTGAAAATAAATTAGTGGAATTAAAAACCAAATATTTCAAGTCTATTTACGATTTACAATGGGCAGCAGGTCTCTTGCAATAAGGCTAGGTTTTAAGAACAGCATAATAAAAAATATTTTTATAATTGCCAATCATAATTGTATCTTCTTAAACAAGTTAATTAGGGCTTGTTTAATAACTCGTAATTAATCAATTTTGGCGATGCCTAAAGACCTATGTTACTTGCAACTTTATTTTTGCTATAGGTAGCAATAACCTGCACTATCGCTTGGTTTTACGCTATACCCTCGCTACTTGCTGGAAGGTATATTTTCTATGAGAAGCAAATACCTGCGCATAGCTTGGTTTCTCGCTGTTGGAGTGCATTGGAATTTTCTATTTTTCTTAGTGGCAACAAGAATCTATGCTTACGCTTGATTTGCTGCAATCCCTATCACGAATACAACTTGAAATCGTATTGTGTAAGATAATAGATAAATGACATAAATAGAAGATATTAATACTACTCATACAGGGATTTTTTGGATGCAATACATGTTAACTCATCTATTTACCAAGGAAAAACTATTTTTGCAAAAGAAATAATAATGAAAGTTTGGAATAGCATCGCATCACTACCATCTTTTACAAGAACGGTTCTTACTATCGGCAGCTTTGATGGCGTCCATTTGGGTCATCAAAAGATTTTGGCTCGGCTTAAGGAGCTAGCTAATATCTTAGATGCTGAATCTGTATTAATTACATTTAATCCGCATCCACGTACAGTTGTGGCGAATAATAATAACCAGGTTGAACTATTGACCACAGCGGATGAAAAAATTCATTTATTAGAGCGTTATGGCGTTAATAATCTAGTCATTATCCCTTTTACTAGAGAGTTTTCAGAACTCAGTCCAGCGGCATTTATCAGTGATTTTTTAGTTCAAAAGTTTCGACCAGCAGCAATTGCAATAGGTTACAATCATAAATATGGCAAGGACCGAGCGGGCGATTTAGAATTATTGGTGCAATATGGAAAAATTTATAATTTCGAGGTTGAAGAGATTAAGAAAGAGGCCTTATTAGAATGGGAAATTAGTTCAACTCATATCAGACAAGCATTGAGCACTGGTGCGATAACTAAAGCCAACCAATTACTGGGTCATCCTTATTTTTTTGAAGGTATAGTTATTAAGGGTTTACAATTAGGCCGCACCATTGGTTATCCTACAGCTAACATACACATAGAAGATCATGAAAAGCTCATTCCATCTGATGGCGTATATGTTGTAAGAGTAATGAGAAAAGATCAGGTGCTGAGGGGAATGATGAGTATAGGCGGACGCCCCACTATTGATCGGCCAGAGCGATTAATTGAAGTAAATATTTTTGATTTTGATGAAGTTATATATGGTGAGAAAATTTTTGTTGAGCTGTTGCAATATTTGCGAGGTATTGAAAAGTTTGATGGTCTTGAATCACTGTCGAAACAGTTAGCGCTTGATAAGTTAGCATCATTGGCTTATTTTGATGAGCAAATGGACAATTAATAGTAGCTAATATTTCTATATCCTCAATGCAGTAACTTAGAGCTTGCAAAGCAAAACAAAACAAATGGATTGAAGGATAGGTAAAAAAAAACTGTAAAGCATTTATTTTTTGTTATTAGGGCATCTATAACATCGCAATATTCGCTGATTATTCTGTTGACTTACCTTGTTAGAAAGCAAACCCATTATCAAAGAATCTTAAGCCAATGATTTTACTTTGTAATAAAAAAGAATTCAATCGTTATTGAAGGCCGCTACCCATTTTTATAGAAAGTGCCAACCAATAGATTCACTTCAACCTCATCTATAAATAGTTTTGATCTATAGCAGCCTATAAAGCTATTTCAATTTTATAACAGGCTAAGCTGCCTAGCCATAATCAAAACTACAAAAGGATACCTTGTGCCGAAGCCTTTGATATCCTTTCTAATGCAAACAAACAATATTATATATATATCTGGGCGGATTATTCTTTAAACTTAGGCTAAAATGCTTTGTGTGAAATTGAAAGGGCATCTAGTGCATATGCCTATAATACCCTTTCTTCAAGCAATCAACCAAAATCGCAACTATCTGAGCAAGAATTTTATTTCTTTGCTATTATACCTTATATTTTATTTTGACTAAAAATTTTCTCATTATTACTTACAATTTAAACTCATAATTATAATAAAATTGAACTCAAAGGATTGCCAATTACAGAAACACACTAATTAGATCGATCCATTCTTTCACATCAGGTTTTTAGGTAAAACTTTCCACTATCTAATTTGGAATTAAAATCGGCGATGGTATTTTTTTCAATCATTTTAATGAGATTTTTTTTGATCTCTTTAAATTCAAAATGCACAGGACAAGGGGAGGCTTCAGAGCACTCTTTAAGACCTAGTACACAATCAGAGTATATACTATCTCCATCAATGGCTTTTACAATATCAGCTATTGAATTTTTTAAATCATGCTTGTCCATATAAAAACCTCCATTGGGTCCCTTCATAGAATGAACTAGTTTTTTCTTGCTCAATTCCTGCATTATCTTAGCCATAAAATGCTCCGGTGCGTTAGTGCCTACTGCAATTTCCTTCATGCTGACACGAACTTCATCCTTTGATTTTTGCGCAACAAAAATCATCGCTTTTATAGCATATTCACAAGATTTAGAAAACACTCAATCGAATTATGACGTAAAGATAATGCAAAAATTTATTATAAAAGGAGTTTAATATCCTTTAATGTGTAATATTTTTAGAATTATTTTTTGGTGTATTCTAAATTACTGATTTTTAATACCTTAGCTTTTATGGCTCAAGTAATTTTTTTTATCCTAATAGTTTTTTTAATACAATGGTTTGAGAAATAGAGTTAATTTTAATTCTAGATAATGGCTTATGGAAGCTGGATTATTTTGTAGGACACTAGATTATAAACTATCGACTCTGGATTCTAGACATTAATTCATAATAGTTAGTGACATGAAATTATAAACATAATACGACTAAGTCTTGTAATCCTAATTGTATTATCGTAAATCGCTCTAACTAGACTCTAGACACTAGATAATGGACACTAGACTTTA
>CAYZQX010000003.1:0-31717 GCA_964480615.1 uncultured Chitinophagales bacterium
GACGTCTTTGAAGTGGCATCTGACCACCTTCAAAACCACGCTTTGCACTATAACCAGTACGAGATTGTGCCCCTTTATGACCAGCCGTAGATGTTCCACCATGTCCAGAACCCTGACCACGAGCTATTCTTTTTACTTTTTTAACTGCACCTTTTGCAGGTTTCAGATTATGTAATTCCATTGTTCTAATTTTCGACTTTTAATAAATGGCTTACTTTTCTTATCATCCCTTCTATTTGAGGGTTAACTTCCTTAATCAAGGTTTGATTCATTTTTGTAAAACCTAAAGCACTAAGTGTAGCTTTTTGTGATTTTGGACGATCAATACCTGATTTAACTAATGTGATTTTTACTTGTGCCATATCTATTGCAATTTTCGGTAAGGAAAACTATTTCCCGTTAAAAACTTTATCTAATTTAATTCCTCTATCCTTAGCTACCACATTTGGTTCACGTAATTGAATTAATGCATTTAATGTTGCTTTAATTACATTATGTGGATTCGATGAACCAAGTGATTTGGCTATTACATCATGCACTCCAGCACTTTCTAAAACGGCACGCATAGCACCACCAGCAATTACACCTGTTCCCTTTGAAGCTGGGCGAAGCAATACTTTACCAGCGCCATACTTTCCTGATTGCTCGTGGGGTATAGTACCATGATGAATTGGAACCTTTATAAGATTTTTCATAGCATCATCTTTACCTTTTTGAATAGCTTCGGTAACTTCTCTCGCTTTGCCTAATCCGTGACCTACTACGCCTTTACCATCTCCAACGACTACTATAGCAGCGAAGCTAAAAGTACGCCCACCTTTAGTAACTTTGGCGCAACGGTTTAGCGCAACTAATTTATCATTAATTTCGGCATCTGTAGCCCTAACTTTTTGTGGTCTTATTTTCATTTGTTAATTGTAACTGATGATTTATTAAAATTCCAAACCGCCTTCACGTGCGCCTTCAGCTAAAGATTTAATTCTACCATGATATAGGTAGCCACCTCTATCAAACACTACGCTGGCTACTCCTTTAGCTTTGCCTTTTGCAGCTAAATCCATACCAACCAATTTAGCCACTTCTGATTTAGAGCCACTTGAAGCAATGCCTGGAGTTCTTGAACTTGAAGCTGCCAATGTATGACCAGCGACATCGTCAATTATCTGAGCATAAATTGCTTTATTGCTTCTAAATACACAAAGACGAGGTCTCTCTGCCGTACCTTTAATTTTGGCACGAATGCTTTGACGAATTTTGGTCCTTCTTGAAAGTTTACTGAATGCCATACTAATAACGATGCTGTTTTATTTTTTACCAACGGTTTTACCAGCTTTCCTGCGTAAAATCTCGCCAGCGAATTTAATACCTTTTCCTTTGTAAGGCTCTGGCTTACGAAACGATCTCAATTTCGCACATACCTGCCCTATTAACTGATTATCTGATCCTTCTAAAATTATAGATGGATTTTTACCTTTTTCCATAGCCGTAGTTACTTTAATTTCACCAGGCACCAAAAAATAGATTGGGTGACTATATCCTACAAGTATCTCTAGCAAATTTCCACTATTAGACACACGATAACCTACCCCTACCATTTCCAACTCTGACTTAAAACCGTCAGATACACCTTTAACCATATTGCTTACCAAAGCACGGTATAATCCATGCATAGCCTTGTGTCTTTTCTGATCTGTAGGTCTGCTAAGTTGCAATATCCCATCTTCTACCGCTACTGTGATATCTGGGTTAATTGCGCACTTTTGTTCACCTTTAGGTCCTTTTACCGTTAACACATTCGACTTATCTACATTGAAAGATACGCCTTTGGGCAAACTTATTGGTTGTTTTCCTATCCTAGACATAAATTATTATTTAATGATTAACAGATTTGGCAGATTACTTCTCCACCAACTTTCATTTCACGAGCCGCCTTATCCGTTAATACCCCTTTTGAAGTAGATATTATGGTAATACCCAAACCATTTTTAAATCTTGGAACTTCGGTATGATTACAGAATCGTCTAAGACCTGGTTTACTTATACGCTTCAACTCACGGATTGCTGGCATACGCGACACTTTATCATACTTTAGGGCTATTTTAATTACCCCTTGATGATTTTCAGTATCCTCAAAGATATATTTTGATATAAAACCCTGATCATATAATATTTCAGTAAGACGGCGCTTTAAGTTAGAGGCTGGAATATCCACCACTTTGTGATTGGCCATCTGCGCATTACGAATGCGGGTTAAATAATCTCCTATTGAATCAGTTATTCCTGACATAATTATAATTTTATATTACCAACTGGATTTTGTTACGCCAGGAATTTTTCCTTCACTGGCTAATTTTCTAAACCAAACTCTGGATATTCCAAAGAAGCGAATGTATCCTTTAGGTCTTCCAGTTATTTTGCAACGATTGTGTAAGCGTATAGAGTTCGAATTTTTTGGTAATTTATCTAACTCTGACCACTCACCGGCAGATTTGAGAGTTTCACGTTTAGCAGCATATCTAGCTACCAAGCGTTGTCTTTTTCTCTCTCTGGCTTTGATCGATTCTTTTGCCATTTTATTTTCTTAATATTTTAAACTAATGGATTAATTATTACTTTTACCATCTTTAAAAGGCATTCCCAATGCTTTAAGTAGCGCATACGCTTCCGCATCAGTTTTTGCAGTTGTAACAAAAGTCACATCCATACCCGTTATCTTTGGCACTTTGTCTAAATCAATCTCAGGAAAAATGATTTGTTCAGTAACACCCATGGTATAATTCCCACGTCCATCAAAACTCTTATCATTAAGCCCTTTGAAGTCACGAACCCTTGGCAGAGCAACTGCGATAAGGCGATCCAAAAATTCCCACATCTTCACTTTTCTTAAGGTAACACGGGCACCAATCGGAACATTCGCCCTTAATTTGAAGTTAGAGATATCCTTCTTTGATTTCGTTGACACTGCTTTTTGACCAGTAATGATGGTAAGTTCATCAATTGCATTCTGAACTAACTTTTTATCATTCGTTGCACCACCAATACCTTGGTTAACACATATTTTTAACAGACGTGGTACTTCCATAGAAGATTTATACTGAAACTGCTTTTGCATTTCGGTAATTACTTCTTCGCTGTACTTTTGTCTTAATCTGGGCGTATAATTCTCCATAATCTTAAATCACTTGACCTGATTTTTTTGAAATTCTAACTGTTTTTCCATTTTGTTTTTGGCGACCTATACGAGTAGGCTTACCAGTCTTAGGATCAATAAGCATTAATTTATTAATTCTTATTGGAGCCTCTTTTTTGATGATCCCACCTTCAGTGTTTTGTGCCGAAGGCTTAACGTGTCTTACAACCATATTTAAGCCTTCTACTATGGCTCTATAATTCTTTGTATCTACAAAGATTACAACACCCTCCTTTCCTTTAGCATCACCGGAGATAACCTTAACCTTATCGCCTTTTTTGATGTGGAATTTAAAATTAATTTGTGTCTTTTCCATAATCTTATAATACTTCAGGAGCTAAAGAAACGATTTTCATGAATTGTTTTTCTCTGAGTTCACGTGCTACAGGTCCAAAGATACGTGATCCTTTTGGTTCACCTTGTGCATTAAGCAAAACTACAGCATTGTCAGAAAAACGGATATAAGATCCATCTTTACGTCTAACCGGTGTTTTAGTTCTTACTACAACAGCTTTAGATACACTACCTTTTTTAGTGTTACCACCAGGCATAGCATGTTTTACAGATACTACGATAGTATCTCCTACGGTAGCATAGCGAGCACGTGTTCCTTTAAGAACTTTAATGCAAAGAACTTCCTTTGCCCCGCTATTATCGGCTACGGTTAGTCTTGATTCCGTTTGTACCATATCTATTTAGCCTTTTGAATGATTTCAATTAATCTCCAGGATTTATTTTTGCTCAATGGCCTGGTTTCCATTATTTTTACAACATCGCCTATATTGCACTCATTCTTTTCATCGTGAGCGGCAAATCGCTTTGTTCTTTTCAAAAATTTACCATATAAAGGGTGAACGATTTTACGTTCTACAGCAACCGTAATGGTTTTATCCATTTTATTACTTACCACAATGCCTGTTTTCGTTTTACGAAGGTTTCTTTCCTGCACCATCATCTCAATATATTTGGGTTAGTTTAGGATCTTTTTGTTTTACGGGCGTTAATTTCCGTCATCAAACGAGCGATCTTTTTCTTGTCCGCTCTGATTTGATTGGTATTGGAGATTGGAGAAGTAGCGTGATTAAAACGCAATTTCTGAAGTTCCATTTTATCTACCGTCACTTTAGAAACTAGATCCTGAAGCGATAAATTTTTAATATCAATATTTTGATTATTCTTTGCCATAAAATGTTTTTTAAGCTTCAGTAAAATCTCTACGAACAACAAATTTAGTCTGCACATTCAATTTCTGAGCAGCTAATTTCATAGCTTGTTCAGCAACAGCTAAGGGCACACCTTCAGCTTCAAAGATGATACGACCTGGCTTCACAACTGCGATCCAATGATCTGGGGCACCCTTTCCCTTACCCATACGAACCTCAGCAGGTTTTTTGGTAATTGGTTTGTCCGGGAATATTCGGATCCATACTTTTCCTTCCCTCTTCATATACCTCGTAAGTGCCACCCTGGCAGCTTCGATTGTTCTGGATGGAATGAACTCGGTTTCCAAGGCTTTTAACCCGAAGGTACCGAAAGCTAAGGTATTACCTCTTTTGCTATTTCCTCTATAGTGGCCTCTATGATGCCTCCTATACTTTACTCTTTTTGGTGAAAGCATTTTATTAGAACTTTACCTGATTAAACCATTATTTTTTTCTGTTTCCACCACCTTGGTGTCCACCTTTTTTCCTTCTTCCGCCTGCATCGCCTCCGCGATTATCACCGCCACGTTCTCCGCGATCGCGATGGCCACCGCCACCACCTTCACCGCCACGATTACCCTCTACTTTGACAGCAGCAGCTGGAGAAAGATCTCTTTTGCCAAGTACATCACCCAAACATATCCATACCTTCACACCTATTAAACCATAGATAGTTGAAGCTTCTTTCAATGCATAATCTATATCAGCACGAAATGTGTGTAATGGTGTACGACCTTCTTTATATTCTTCCGTACGGGCCATTTCCGCACCATTTAACCTACCTGACACACGTATTTTAATTCCTTGAGCACCCATCCTCATTGTTGAAGCGATAGCCATTTTAATTGCACGACGGAAATTGATACGAGCTTCTAATTGTTTAGCTACAGTCTCCGCAACAATATTTGCATCCATTTCTGGGCGTCGAATTTCTGAGATATTTATCTGTACATCCTTTTTTGTTAGCTTTTTAAGCTCCTCTTTGATGCGATCTACCTCTCCACCACCTTTACCTATGATAATTCCAGGTCTTGCTGTATGGATTGTTATAGAAATCCTCTTTAATGTTCGCTCTATAACGATTTTTGAAATACCACCCTTATTGATACGAGCATTTAAGTATTTACGAATTTTTTCGTCTTCGACTAACTTTTCGGAGAAATCCTTATTGTTTCCATACCAGCTGGATTCCCAACCACGGATAATTCCTAATCTATTAGCTATCGGGTTAATTTTTTGTCCCATTCTTTAATTCAGGTTTCCTTTTGAAAAAATTATTTAGTGATCGTATCTAAAATGATCGTTACATGATTAGAACGCTTACGGATTCGATAAGGACGACCAAAAGGTGCTGGACGAAAACGCTTCATCATAGTGCCTTGATCAACCTTTGCAATCTTGATTACTAAAGAATCGATATCAGCTCCTTCATTTTTCGCTTTCCAATTGCTAACCGCAGAAAGTACTAATTTTCTCAAATCAGTGGATGCGTGCTTCTTGGAAAATTGAAGCATATTCAATGCCAAAGAAACTTTTTGTCCTTTAATTAAGTCCGTCAACAACTTCATCTTTCGAGGTGATGAAGGACAATTATTTAATTTTGCTACTGCTTCCATAGGTTATTTTCCATCTTTACGGTTACCGGCATGGCCTCTAAAATTACGTGTAGGAGCAAATTCTCCAAGTTTATGGCCTACCATATTTTCTGTAACATATACTGGAATAAATTTATTTCCATTATGAACAGCTAAGGTATGACCTACAAAGTCAGGTGTGATCATAGATGCACGTGACCAAGTTTTAATGATTGTCTTTTTATTGACATCATTCAGTTTATCTATTTTTTCCTGAAGATGATAGGCCACATAAGGACCTTTTCTTAATGATCTAGGCATAGTTTCCGCTTATTTCTTTCTACGACTAATGATGAATTTGCTTGATGCTTTTTTAGGCTTACGTGTCTTAAATCCTTTAGAGATTTGACCGTTACGTGAGCGTGGATGGCCTCCAGATGAGCGACCCTCACCACCACCCATAGGGTGATCTACAGGGTTCATCGCAACCCCTCTAGTTCGAGGACGACGACCTAACCATCTCTTTCTTCCTGCTTTACCTAATTTCTCTAATGAATGGTCAGGGTTCGAAACCTTTCCGATAGTAGCCACACAAGTTAGTAAAATCATTCTCAACTCGCCTGATGGCATTTTCACTATGGCATATTTGCCATCTTTATTTGCTAATACCGCTGATGCACCTGCACTTCTTGCTATTGAACCTCCAGTTCCAGGTCTCAACTCAATATTGTGAATATCAGATCCTAATGGTATTTCAGAAAGTGGTAAACAGTTCCCTAAGTCCGGAGTAACACCAGGACCAGAAATAATTGTCGCTCCCACTTTTAATCCATCAGGGGCTAAAATATATCTTTTATCCCCATTTTTATAAAACACCAAGGCAATAAAAGCAGAACGATTAGGATCGTACTCAAGTGCGTTTACTACTCCAGCTACACCATGGTTATCTCTTTTGAAGTCAACAACACGATATCTGCGCTTATGTCCACCTCCACGATAGCGCATTGTAAGCTCTCCTGCATCATTTCTTCCGCCTGAGCTACTTTTTGAACCTAATAACGCCTTTTCAGGTGCTTTCTTAGATAGGTGACTGGTATCTACCACAACTCTGTGTCGTGTACCAGGGGTTATAGGGGTTAATTTTTTAACTGCCATATTACATTCGATAGTTTTCGGTTATCGCAACCATATTAATTAATACCACTAAGAAAGTCTAACTCATGCCCTTCAGCTAAAGTTATAATGGCCTTCTTATAGCTCGGTTTTCTTCCGTTTATCACTCCAGCTTTCGTGAATTTCTTTTTCAATTTTCCTGGAACAATCATTGTATTCACCGCTTTTACTTTCACGCCATAGATTTGTTCAACCTCATTTTTAATACTGGCCTTAGTTGCTTCTTTATCAACGATAAATGTAGCTTTTTTTTCCTTTTCAGCTAGTTTAGTCACTTTTTCAGTGATAACTGGTTTTTTTAATACTGCCATGATTGAATCAATTATTGAAGTGAAGATATAGCGCTTTCAGTAAAAACAACTGTTTTAGCGTTCATAATATTATATATATTCAAGCCCGAAAGACTTACAACATCTGCTTTTGGCAGATTGCGAGCACTCATGTAGATATTTTTTTCGTTATCTGCTGTTACCATTAAGGTACGTTCTCCATTAACGCCCAACTTAGTCAAAATATCAACAAAAGTCTTAGTTTTTGGCGTATCAAGGGAAAAATTTTCAATACACTTCAATTTTTCGTTCTTTGCCTTATAAGCTAGAGCGGAATTTCTTGCAAGGGTCTTGGTCTTTTTATTCACCTTTAACTCGTAAAGATGCGGTTTAGGACCGAAAACACGACCACCTCCAGGGAAAAGCGGGCTATTGATATCCCCTTTTCTTGATCCTCCGGTACCTTTTTGCTTATGCAACTTTCTAGTAGAACCAGAAATTTCACTCCTCTCTTTCGATTTATGCGTACCTTGACGCTGAGCAGCTTGATAAGATTTTACGGCAAGATAGATCGCATGATCATTTGGCTCAATACCAAATATCTTATCATCAAGATTTATTTCCTTGCCAGTAGCATTACCATTTATACTATATACCTGCAGCCTCATAACTATTTTTCAATGATTACAAATGAACCAATACAACCAGGAACTGCACCTTTAATAAGTACAATATTGCGGTCCTGATATATTTTTAAAATTTCGAGATTTTTCACCTTTACACGCTGATTACCCATCCTTCCACTCATTCTCATATTTTTAAATACACGAGAAGAAGTAGAGGCCGTACCGAGAGATCCTGGTGCACGTTCGCGATTATGCTGACCATGCGTACCCATACCAACGCCTTTAAAGTTATGTCTTCTTACGACACCTTGATAACCCTTTCCTTTAGATTGGCCAACTACACTTACTTTTTCACCTTCTTTAAACATCTCTAAAGTCAATGATTCACCAAGCTCAACATCTAAGTCCAAATCACGGACCTCGATCAGCTTAGCAGCAGGAGCTACACCAGCCTTCTTGAAATGACCTTTTAGGGCATTTGAAGTATTTTTTTCTTTTTTGGCACCCATTCCTATTTGAACGGCGTCATATCCATCCGTATCTTCTGTCTTGACCTGAGTAACACTACAAGGTCCTGCTTCTAAGATAGTACAAGCAATTGATTTGCCTTCCTCACCTACGAAGATACTAGTCATTCCGAGTTTCTTACCTAATAATCCTAGCATAATTCTATTAAACTTTAATTTCCACATCCACACCACTGGGTAATTCCAGTTTCATAAGCGCATCAATGGTTTTAGAGGTTGAACTATATATATCCAGAACCCTTTTATAAGTACACAATTGGTACTGGTCACGGGATTTTTTATTTACGTGCGGCGAGCGCAATACCGTGAAAACCTTTCTCTGAGTAGGTAGGGGAATAGGACCTGAGACTACCGCACCTGTTATCCGTACTGTTTTCACGATCTTATCCGCTGACTTATCTACTAGATTGTGGTCGTAGGATTTTAATTTTATTCTGATTCGCTGGGTCATACTTTAGTTCCGTTCAAAATTAATCTTCAACAATTTTTACTCGTCCAGATGATTTAGCAATCACATCCTTAGCAATATTTTCAGGGGCTAAATCGTAGTGTGAAAACTCCATTGTGGATGTCGCACGGCCTGAGGTTATTGTTCGTAGTGATGTTACATATCCAAACATTTCTGATAAAGGCACTTTTGCTTTTACAAGCTGTGCATTGCCTTTCATATCCATACCTTCCATTATACCACGACGGCGGTTAATATCACCTACTACGTCTCCTGTATAATCTTCAGGCGTAATTACTTCCAATTTCATTATAGGCTCCATTAGTTTTGGAGATGCATTGCGACAAGCATTTCTATATGCTGATCGTGCACAAGCCTCGAATGAATAGGCGTCAGAGTCCACTGCGTGAAATCCTCCATCATACAATCTAACTTTTAAGCCCATCATTTCATAGCCAGCTAGTACACCAGTTTTAATTGCTTCTTTAAAGCCTTTTGCTACTGATGGAATAAATTCACGAGGGATTGATCCACCCACAATTTCATTTACGAATACTAGGCCATTCTCTGATTTCTCTAGCTCCTCTTGTGTAGGAGATGAAATCTCAACATGAATATCGGCATATTTACCACGACCACCAGTCTGCTTCTTATATATCTCGCGATGAGAAACCTGACCAGTGATACATTCTTTATAATTAACCTGAGGCTGTCCTTGATTACACTCTACTTTAAACTCACGCTTCAATCGATCTACAATGATCTCAAGGTGAAGCTCACCCATACCTGCGATAATCGTTTGAGCAGTGTTTTCATCGTAAGATACCTTAAAGGTTGGATCCTCCTCAGCTAATTTCGATAAAGCCATTCCTAATTTTTCTAGATCCTTCTGTGTCTTAGGTTCAACAGCTAATGAGATTACTGGTTCTGGGAAGGTCATACTTTCAAGAACAATTGGATGATCCAAATGACAGAGTGTGTCTCCAGTACGTATGTCCTTGAATCCTACAGCAGCTCCTATATCACCTGCTTCAATTAAATCAATAGGATTTTGCTTATTAGCATGCATCTGATAGATGCGGCTGATACGCTCTTTATTATTAGAACGGGTATTTAAGATATAAGATCCTGCATCCAATTTTCCACTATACACACGGAAGAATGCTAAACGACCTACATAAGGGTCAGTAGCTATCTTAAAAGCTAGTGCAGTAAAAGGCTCATTCACATCAGGTTTGCGCAACAATACTTGTTCGTTATCAGGATTAGTACCTTCAACTGCCTCCACATCCAATGGAGATGGAAGATAGTAAGTAACTGAATCAAGCATCGCTTGTACACCTTTGTTTTTAAATGCTGAACCACAAAGCATCGGAATAATTGCGATGTCGATTGTTGCTTTGCGTATTGCCGCTCTTAGCTCATCAACTGTGATTGAATTCGGATCATCGAAATACTTTTCCATAATCTTATCATCATAGCTAGCTACAGCTTCAACCATTTTCTCACGATATTCCGCAACTTGATCTACCATATCAGCTGGTATTGGAATTTCTTTATAGGTCATCCCTTGAGTCTCATCATCCCAAATAATTGCTTTATTTAAGATAAGATCTACTACTCCGCGGAATGTTTCTTCAGCACCAATTGGTAACTGTAAAGGCACTGGATTAGCCCCTAAAATGGTCTGAACCTGTCCTACTACTTCAAGGAAGTCAGCACCTGAACGATCCATTTTATTTACAAAGCCGATACGAGGAACTTTATAACGATTGGCTTGGCGCCATACTGTCTCTGATTGTGGCTCTACGCCACCTACTGCACAAAAAAGTGCGACTACACCATCCAGTACGCGTAGTGAACGTTCTACTTCAACTGTAAAGTCCACGTGACCTGGTGTATCAATTATATTGACAACATACTCAGTGTCTTCACATTTCCACTTTGTCTTGGTAGCTGCTGAAGTAATAGTGATACCTCTTTCTTGCTCCTGAACCATCCAGTCCATAGTAGCCGCTCCATCGTGTACTTCGCCTATTTTATGGGTCATACCCGTATAATAGAGGATACGCTCTGTGGTAGTGGTTTTGCCTGCATCAATGTGTGCGGCAATACCTATATTTCTAGTTAATTTTAAATCGCGTGCCATTTTTCTATTACTTAAAAATTGGTTTATACACGGAAATGTGAGAAGGCTTTGTTAGCCTCAGCCATTCTATGCGTGTCTTCTTTTTTCTTCACAGCTGCTCCTTCGCCTTTAGCGGCAGCAATAATTTCATTTGCTAATTTCTCAGCCATCGAACGACCAGCGCGTTTGCGAGAATATAGGATCATCCATTTAATTCCCACTGATATCTTGCGGTCAGGTCTTACTTCAGTAGGTATTTGAAAATTACCTCCACCTACGCGGCGGCTCTTAACTTCTACTGATGGCATTACATTTCCTAAAGCTTTTTTGAATACCTCATAACCACTATCTTTTGTGATTTCTTCCACTTTATCTAATGCGGCATAAAACACATTTAGGGAAACATTCTTCTTACCATCCCACATCATGCAATTTACAAAACGCGTTACCAATGGATCGCTAAACTTAGGATCTGGTGGTAGGTATCTTTTCGGGGCTCTGGACTTCCTCATTTATTTTCGATTTACTACTTTAATGATCAATGATTATTTCTTTTTGCCAGCTGGCTTACCTGCAGTTTTGGCTGCTGCTTGACCTGGCTTTGGACGCTTAGTTCCATATTTTGAACGGCTCTGCTTCCGATTATTTACACCTGCTGTATCTAATGATCCGCGTACGATGTGATAACGTACCCCTGGTAGATCTTTTACACGACCACCTCTTATCAATACAATAGAGTGCTCTTGGAGATTGTGACCTTCTCCAGGAATATAAGCAATGATTTCGATGGAATTAGTAAGACGTACTTTTGCAACCTTACGAAGCGCTGAATTTGGCTTCTTAGGTGTTGTCGTATAAACTCTCGTGCAAACCCCTCTTTTTTGTGGGCAGGCACTTAAAGCTTTAGATTTAGAGGTGGACTTTTGTATCTCCCTTCCTTTTCTAACTAATTGCTGTATAGTTGGCATCCGGTTAAAATTTAAAATAACGCAGGGTCAATGAAGGAGAAGGGTATTCCGGATGACAAACCTCTTTCCAGCCGAGTAATGGCATAATGCAAAAATCGCTGGGTATTAAGAGGGAAGACTTCAAACAGAGACCAAAACTCCACAAATGCCTGCTTCCATTAATTATGTTTCTAAATACAAACCCGTAGGTTTACCTAGAATTGGAGCGCAAAATTAATAACTTATTTTGAAACAACCAAATATCTTTTCAAAATATTTTCTCTTTTTGGCAATTATTGTCCTATTTCCCCAAATCAGCCCCGTTTTACCCTTTTATAACGCCGTTATTCTCTCAATTTTAGCAATTATGTATGTAATTAACCTATAAAATAGACGATCTTGCAATTCATCGCTGACCAGTATGCCAAGAAAAAGGGGCTAACCACCCCCATTCCTATTCCCAAGCCTCCCTTCTTGACCCACCCTGATTCATTGATATATGCGATTTCCCTCAATAACTGAATAAAACCTTATTTAGTAACAGGTATTATGAACTCCATCTATTTTATTACGAACTCAATTAACCAAAAATTCAAATTTTGGGCGATGCCTGCCCCTCAGCTACGCTCAGTGGCAGGCCCAGGCTATACAGGGCTACGCTGTCGCTTCGGTACTGGGCTAGCAGGCTGACAACATCATGACACACTCCCACCCTTTCATAGCGACAGTCAGCCTGCCAGCCCAGTACATACCCTTCCTATCCTTATCGCTTTAGCTGCGCGATTTACGATACCCGATTTTCGATTTATGATCATGATGTTAGTGGCAGTAACTACATAAAGTCTTGCGTCCATTATCTAGTGTCCGGTGTCTAGTTCAAGCGATTTAGGATTACCTATTTAAGATTTACGAAACTGCTTTTTGTAATAGGAACTACATTAAGTCTAGCATTCAGCGTCTAGTGTACAGAGTCTGGTCAAAGCGATTATGGATTTACGACAATACAATTTTATATTTTCGAATCTTGCATTTTACATTATTGATTATACTAGGCAAATTCCACCTCTTTGGTGTTTGGCAGTTTATGGGTCAGGCAAATTGGCTTGGCTACTAAGTTGCGTGAGGACACGCAACTTCGCACTAGGTATTGAGTGAAGATAGGCAACTTTGAATACAAATATTACGCATTTTTTTCTCATAATTCCCAGATAATATGCCTGACCCCAATTTATATATTTATGACCTCCATACTACTAATATAAGTCTAGCTTCCAGTATAAAGTTAAAGCGATTTAAGTCATTGAATCTAGTTTAAGCAACTGCGCTAGGTTTATTAATTGATATTCGACCATAATGTTTGTGGAAGTAAATACTTAAAGTCTAGTGTCCATTAAATGATTTATGATTCACGATTTTGGATTTACGATTCTGATGTCTGTTTTATTAACTAGTTAAAGTCTAGCGTCCAGCGTCTAGTGTCCAGAGTCGAGTTAGAGCGATAGGGATCGTCGCGGATATCCTTTTAGGAGGCAATTAGACCAGTAGGATTTTTAATGAATGTAAAATGATTAATCTTGTCAATTATTTCAATATATAGTAATTCAATTGCCTCCTAAAAGATAGGAGCAAAGAGCCCGGGCCGTAGGTATCGCCATAATCTCAGAATAGCGATTTAATTAGAAGATCAAAATTAATTATATCTACAATGACTCAATTGCCAAAATTATAATACGTTCAATCTATGGCTTGTTAAGCAACTAAATAGCAGGAAAAAGGATCACCTAATAAATCAAATTATTATTACTAAACAACTAAAGGAGAAATATAAAGCCTTACAGTGAGCGCTATTAACTCTTAATTGCTCTGTGAATAACCCGTTGTGGAAAAGGAATATTAATGCCTTGTTCTTTAAATGCTTTAAAAATATTGCATCTCAATTGGCTTTGTATATTTTCAACTCTAAATACTTTTGATGTCCAAAAATATACAGTAAATTGAAGTGAGGAATCACCAAATTCTTTAAATCTAACAAATGGTTCTGGAGTCCTATTGATCATTTCAATTTTAGTAGCACATAGTTTCATGATATTCATAACCACTTCAATATCAGATCCATAATCCACCCCTACAGAGACATCAAAACGAGAGTCAACTTGCTGATGAGTCCAATTAATAATACGCTTTCTTGTTAAGTCGGTATTGGGTAATAAGATATATTTATCATCACGTGTAACTACTTGTGTAGTCCTCAAGTTTATTTCCAACACCCTACATACTAACCCTTCGACATCTAACACATCGCCAACTTTAATACTAGAATCAAATAGTATAATTAGTCCTGAAATATAATCACTAAAAAGGTTCTGTATTCCTAATCCCAAACCCACAAAAAGCGCAGTAGATCCTGCAATTAATAAGGTCATATCAAAACCCGCTATTTGTAATGCGATAATGAGTGCAAAAAAGATTGTAAAATATTTAACTAAAGAATAAATGGAATACTTTTTTGAATCTTCAATTTTACTGAATTTGTAAATTGCACGCTTAAATAATTTTAACAATAAAATTACAAGTACAATGAACAGTATCAGCAAAAGCAGCTTGCCAATGGTGAATGATTTATCATTAATTTCCAATATCGAATAGTTCATTATTTCATTCATAACTGATTGTTTTAATGATTTTATGTAGCGCTTCTCTATTAAGGCAAACTGTTAATATTATAAACAGTAATCAAGGCTTGGTGCCTTAATGATTCATAGATAGGTTAGGAATGATAACGCAATTAATTCCTGTACAATAGGTCCTAATTATAACCGTAATACGCTTATAACATATTCTGAATTCCTCTTAACGAAATAAAAATTTTCATTAAAGACTGATAGCTCTTTAAATAATTGCCATCAAGTTACAAAAAAATATTTAATTAGGCAAAAAAATGACTCAATAAATCTTTGTTAAACCTAGGGCTGGCCTTTAAATCTCCAAATATCTGCACCAAATTTACTTAACAACGCCAATTAAATAGAATACACACAAAGACAAAGCACACTATACGATCTTATTATTAGCACACCTAATACCATATCGAATCAATTATGGCTTTAGCTGATTTTTAATCTTGCGCTGTAAACTGAATCAGTATTGAAACGAAATATTAACCATATTGCAGCTAATGATTATAGAAGCATTCATTGTTTTGGTATGCTTGTATGCAAGGATTGAGATGGATTATTGTGAAAAACCTAGGAAGCAGTAATACAACGCCCATTTTGTGCAATTTAGTGATTAATGGTACGCGATAAAATATTTGGGATATGTGTCCATACCTCCTATAAGATAAGCGATTGATGTCAAGCGAAAGCTATTATACTTCACACCTTTATAAAAAGGTAAATGAAGGATATCGCTGAGTTAGTTATAAAGTAAGGATCGTTATAATAGAATAGAATAGATTTTTTAGGAGCAGGTAAATTCTAACTCAATCATTTTTCAACTTCGGGTAATAGGCAAGTATAAAATCAGTATTCATTATTAATATTAAAAGATTGATAGATACAAGTTAGCGGAAACAATTAGTATAGTATGGAAACCGATCGTGTATATATATAAAAAGCGGCCATTCAACTGAATGAATGGCCGCTTATACATCTAAAAGGAATTATCCTTAGAGGAATATATTATTCGACAATTAATCTTTGTACAAATGACTGGTCGTTGATGCTAACTTTTACGAAGTAAACACCTGCAGCAAGTGCTTTTACATCAATATTTTCAGCTATTTGTGCAGCATTTGTTTGAAGAATTGTTTTAATCAATTTACCATCTAATGAAATAATATCCACATTAACTTCTGATTGTTCGATCAGATTCAATTGGAATAGGAAGTTTTCATTAGTTGGATTAGAGTATATAGAGAAATTTTCGATAGTTTCAATGTCCTCGATTCCAGAAATCGTGAACACAAAATCATCGGTACAACCACTATTGTCAGTTACGACTACTGTATAGTTGCCGCTTGGAGCATTTTGGAAGAAACTTGCTGTACTTACCACAACTCCATCTCCATTAGTCCATACATAGCTGTAAGGGGCTTGGCCACCAGTAGCAGTTGCAATCAAGCTAGGAGTTCCTATTCCATTAACATTTAAGTTGATGGCGCAGCTTGTAGTTGATACTTGAACTGTTTGGGTACAACCAGCACCATCCGTAACTACAACCTCATAGCTTGTTTCAGGTGTAAGTCCAGTAGCTGGATTCGTAGTACTTACCACATTTCCATTTAGCGACCATTCAAATGTAAGCGGATCAGCACCATTTAATGTGCTCACTTCAGCAGAGTTAGGAGATACAGAACTTAGTGTGACATCGAGGGTACATCCTGCTTCGACAGTTACACATTCTTCTACACCACTAACGGTTACACAGACTTCATAAGTACCTTCTTCAGTAAAGACATGGGTAACAAATGAACCAGTACCAGTAGTACCGTCACCAAAATTCCATACAACATCACAAAGACCTCCACTAGTCACAGTAGCTAAGAAGTCACCACTCATACCAGACATTTCATTTTCTACAGCAAGACCTTCTAATGGGCCTACTTCGCCTACTAATGCAAAGATACCAGGCTGTCCTACGGCACCTCTTAATATACCATTCACCACAACTTCAACAGCACCAGAATCGAAATAGTTATCCCATACGACAATACCAGTACCACCTGGTCCTTCCTGACGTATTGCAATGTGAACAGTACTATCAGCAGGTAAATTTATAGGACAATCCAATGGAATTGAAAATCCTTCTTCTACTGGCAGATCGGTAAGTGGTCCACTTGAATATAGTACGTTTGGCGTGCTATTAGGTGATACAGGACCATCTAATATTTCAAAATACAATACAGTTTCAGGTGTGTATCCCACATCGGTGCCTCCCACAGACATCTGTGGCAGTAATCCCAAGATATTAGACTCAGCATTAAAAGATATAGGGAAAGACATAGCTGCGCTATCGATCGGTTGATTATTATTCCAAATATCAAAGTTTACAAATCCACCATCATTCACAGGAGTAACGCCATCCACTGAATCAGGCATGTGGCGTGCTAGTAAATCAACTCCATCATCGAACTGGTTAATATTATAGTAGAATCTTGCTTCGTTATTGTCCACATTATCATCACCACTTTCAGATGAAACGCGGTAAATTATTTCATATAGGCCAGTGTCAGCAGGTAACCAAGAAGTACCATTTGAGATGTCAGCAACCTCACCACCTGCAAGGGATGCAATTTGTCCAGCGCTACCATTATCTTCATAAACCAGAATAGCAGAACCTGTGGACCAGTCATTGATGGTAACTCCTAATCTTACGTTAGTTAAATTATTCGCACCTGTATTACTAGCTTTAGCTAAGAATTCCATTGGAACGGTTTGAGAAAGCGGAATAAAGCCATAAGATGATGGCTGAATTGCATTAGATATCTCTACTTCATAATCTACAGGGGTAAATACTCTGATATTATCAATTATAATAGCAACCTGATCGTTCGCATCGTGTTGGAAAGCGATATACACAGTTTGTCCAGCATAATCAGAAAGATCTCTCAACTCAAGACCCCAGTTATCGGCATAATTAGTACCTGAACCATCGCAATGACCAGCCCAATAGCTATCGGTACAGCAGTTCAAAGTCAGTTCTGGTGTACCAGGATTAGGAGTGATACCACAGCAAGAACCTGGAGTAGCTTCACATCCAGAACTCGCACTGAATATTACATCTCCAAGATATTCGATATTTACTAAGTCATCGGCATTATTAGCAAAATCCTCGATCGCTCCACCCGTAGTAGAGATAATTACTTTGTAACCATCGGGCCATTCAGACTGACCTTGCTTGAAATTCCAAGAGAGGAATCCTCCACTCGCTGGTATTTCGATTCCTGGTGTAATAATCCAGTCATTAGCACAACATTCCAAAGGTGCGAACCATGAGGTTGCTGATATAGCTACATTATCTACGTTTTCAGGAGTAGCCTCATTAAAAATGACCCAAGGAGAAGGCTCTAAATCTCCAGCCCATGCAGCCTGACTAGCAGTTTTTTGATCCAAGTCGGCTGAAAGCCATCCAGCCTGAAGTTGACCTAATTCAAAATCCTCTAGGAATATGTCAGTTTGTGCATTAGCTTGGGAAAAGCTAACACAAAGCACAACTACTAGAAGGATAAAATTTTTTGGTAAAAATTTCATTTGCATATAAAATAATTGGTTTAAAAAATCGAAAAAATTGAAATTCGTCGCTAAGGTAAGGATTTTTTATAATTTACGCCAAAATTTAATATTTCACAGGTCATGAAAAAGGAATATTTTTGGCCTATAAAAATAATTTTACAATTTTATGATTATTCGCCTTTTATCCATTTTTGCATTCTCCCTCACCATTGTACTACTTTCCAATCCAGGTGAAGTAGCCCATACCAAATCATCGGAGCCCCCAATATTTAACGCATCAGGACCAGGGAATTCCAGTTGTGGTTCTAGTGGCTGCCACGAAGGTGTGCAAAATGATGGCAATGGATCAGTGACAATTACTGCAGTACCAAACGATGGACATTATATCCCCAATCAAACTTATACCATTCAAGTTTCAATCAATCATCCTACAGCAGTTCGATTTGGATTTCAGATGGTATCCTTTAATGAGGATAATGAACAAGCAGGCAGTTTTATTGCAAATGCTCAAACATTTACAAGCATTCAATCAATTGCAGGCATACAATTTATTGGACATAAAAATATTCCAAATCCAAATAGCAATAATTTTAGTGTACAATGGGTGGCACCTAGCAATGGAGACCAATCGATCACTTTCTATGCAGCGGGCAATGCCGCGAATGGTGACAACGGATTCATAGGTGATAAAATATATACTGGTAGCCTCACACTTACACCAGTAGGTTCAGGCATCTCAAGCTTTGAATCAGGTCAGCTCTTAGCTCAATATATCCCTAGTCAAAGAGCAATTCATATTTCATCAAAAGATGAAGTGATAGATCAAATTCGTATTTACAATTTGAATGGTCAGTTAGTGTATTCCGAAAATACTAGCAATCAAAACAGTATTATTTCAGCACTCAAATATCCTGTAGGAAATTATATTATCGCCGTACATACCAATAGTGGATTATCCACTCAGAAAATTTCGTTGTATTAGTCAATTATTATAAGTTTTATTGCGCACACAAATTTTGCAATTGGTGTGCTTAAGTGGCCTTCAATAACAAACAAATTAAATTGTTATTGAAGGCCTTTTATTTTGAACATAACACAGCATTTTTATTAGTAGCTTAGAAACCTAATAACTTATTGAACACTATACCTAATAAAGCCCTTATTAACGATGAAATTGCATATTACTGAGGACATTTTTTTAGCACTGATATTGCGAATAAATGAAGAAAAGATTGTACTTCAAATTCATTAAACTGGAGAAAATAGACTATAAATTTTTTTTTGAGGATTGGTGTATGGGATAGCCAAATTTACTGGGATTCACAATTGATTAGATTGTAATGCTGTATTTGCGATAGGGATCGTCGCGACACCCCACAGCGACTTTATGAGCGAGGAGTATAGCAAAGAGCCCGGGCCTGTAAGGCATCGCCATAATTTTTTTGTTTTAAGTTATTGAGTTAGCCTTCATAAACTCTTAGCATATACTCTATCCTTCCCCATTACCTTTTTATCCACTTGTGCGAATATACCTTATGGTCAGTAATTATTTTTAATACATATATTCCGCTATTGAGCATGCTCACATCTAGACTGCCTAAGCCTTGATGGTCTAAAAAAAAACTTTGATCTATACACAATTTTGAATTCATATCATATATTTTGAGTACTAGACGCTTGTGATCAATATCTTGACATTGAAGATAGAGGTAATCACTCACTGGGTTAGGATATATTAATATCCCATCCGCAATTGTATTCAGTTGATGTATGCTGCTTATCAAGAAACTTGTTTCACCAGTACAACCTTCGCCATCGGTTACAAAGACATAATAATTTCCAGGTGTTAGATTGTTAAGAAAGTTATTTATACCACTATATATCAAATTACCTTGCCCATCGAACCATTCGTAATTATAGGGCAATAATCCCCCAGAGGCAATTACTAATCCTCCGTTATTATTACCTAGGATGATGGATACATCCATTGCACAAGCAGTAGTGGTAAAGCTTTGGGTTGTGGTACACTGTGTACTATCCGTTACTGTGACCACATAGTCAGTTTGTGGTTCCAGATTCGTTGCAGGATTTGAGGAGCTTCCATTCGACCATTCATAAGTGTATGGTGGTACCCCATTTTCAATATTGAGCAATATGTTAGATGTCGAAATAAAGGCTGGAGTAATAGCGATGGAACAAGTGGCATCGTATTGCTGGCATACCGAAACGCCATCCACATCAAGACACACGCCATAACTTCCTTCCTCAGGAAATATATAATTAATATTGAACCCTTCAAGCACAGTGCCATCTTGAAAATACCAGGTTGCATAACAAGCTCTCCCATCCTCAAAGGCAAATGAAAAATCATAGGAAAGTCCATTGCTCTCCGCTATTATTTCAAGGCCTGTAACTGGTTGTGGATCGCCTAAAATGGCCTTGATAGTTGGTTGACCAGGTGGTGTAAAACTGCCATCATTGGTTACTGATGTGACAGCAGCCGAATTAAAATAACTATTCACTACGACCATACCTAAATTACCAGGCTCAAGCTGATGATAGGATAAATAATAATCAACGCCTGGTGATAATTCCACACAGTCCAATTGATTGATTTGCCATAAAGCTGGATCAATATTATACAGGGTGTCAGTAGATTCAAGAATTTGGCTAGCATTCTGTAATTCAATAATTAGTGGTGTTTCGGGATCATAGCCTTGTCCATCAGGGGTAGTGCCTACCTGCCAAGCGACTCCAAAAAAAGTAGTTGGGTTGTTGACCCTGAATACATAGGATAGATAGCCCTCTTGGGCATTTTGTGGAAATTCGTATAGGTATTGCGGTTGTCGCAAAGTATCCCCTAAAAATACCATATCCCGTGCAAGATACTCTTGATTAATATGATAGTATAAGGTATCGCTATTATTAGCTTCATCTTGATCCAATTGATCGGCACTAAGTTGATAGACCACTCTGTATATTCCCAACTGATCGGGAAGATAATACAGTCCATTGTGAATGTTTTCCACTGCTGATGGATTCATATATTCGATGGCACCTATTGACCCTTGATCGTCGAGCAAGGGAATATCTTGCGTGATGTTATGTATCTGTACTGCTAGTCTTACATTCGTCAGTGGAAGGCTACCCACATTCTGAATTTGCACACTAAAATCCCAAGGGATTACTTGGCTAATTGGGATTTCAGCATAAGGCGAAGGCAAATAAGTTTGTGTGAGTTTTATATCGTACTGATAGGGTTCAAATATTTCAATATCATCGAGATAGAGTGCGTACTGATCATCCGCATCGTGATGAAAGGCAATATATATAGTCTGGCCTAAGTAAGAAGAAAGATTAATTAGTTCATCGCCCCACTGAACTGCAAAATTTTCAGTGCAGTCAAGTTCACAATTGCAATCCCAGTATTCCTCGCCACTGCAGCCACTTCCTACTTGAAAGAGGACTTGACCATTTTCAAAATCAGCAATGGTATTTCCAGTAGTAGATAGCAATAAGCGATAACCATCGGGATATTGTGTTTGCTGTATGGCAAACTTCCACCTCATAAAAACATTTTGTGCCTGGCTGAGGTTTATGGGCCCACTAATAAGCCAATCATTAGCACAGCAACTTGCTGGATTAAACCAACTGATAGCGGAGGCGGCATAGTTATTGGGATTTCCTTCACTTGCTCTTACTCTAGCCACCCAAGGGGAATTGTTAGTGCCTAGTTGCCATCCCTCCTGGCTGGGTATAAGCTGATCATTATCGAATACAACCCAGTTAGAAGAAATCGTACCTAATTCAAAATCCTCGAAGAATATAACATTTTGGGCTATGATCTGATGACCCACCAACCATAGAAATAAAAGCGCAAGAATTGTGTGGTAAGTTTTTGAAATTTTTGAAAACAAGTAATAGGCTATGACCGTCATAAGCACATAATTTTAGGGTTCTTGCTAATATGCAATTTTTGCTAAAATTATACTATTGACATTGATTAAGCAAATTTCAATAGCAATTTATTGTTCTAACCAGGTTATTTTTTTTGACTAAAGGCTTTTTCGATACACGCGTGAGCTATATGAGTTATTGTAGGATAATCAATATACACATAAACGGGAAAATGTATTATAGTCGGAAATGTATTAAATCTGTGCTTATCGCTCACTAGCCAGCTGCGAAGATTAAAGCTGCCAATAATAAAATATAACTTTAGAAGTTTCCTGAGATTGAAAGGCATCGCCTCAGCTCATTATTTTAAGTTCCTGAGCAAAACCTATGTATAGACCTAACTGCCCTATTGTAAAAATACTGCTTAGCCTAGCAACTAATAATTTTTCGCTGGTCAAGTATTTGGAGCAAGACATGCTACCTAGAAAAAATAAGGGTCTTACTTTTTCAAACCGAAGTTCGCTTTCACTCTGTTTTCAAAGTCATCATCCCAAGTGCCTTTTATCACACCATTTTGAAGATAATAAACCCTAGGCGGGTAATTGCCAATGAGGTTAAAAAAGTCATTGTCACCGATTATCTGATAAGGGAAATTAGCACCAGTGATCTGGGCAAATTTTTCAGGAGTGGTTTCTCCTTCCTTGTAAAAAAGCACATATACCGCAGGGATGGATTTATTTAGTTTCTTCTGCTCATTGAGCATTTTTGCAGTTGCCTGGCAATCATCGCACTCTAAGTTGAAGATGCATACCAATTTGTCACCGCTATTAAGATCTACGGGCTTGGTAGCACCAATAAATTTAGTGTATTTAGCAGGATTAAATTTAGCAGTGGCCTGCGCAAAGGAATTATTAGCGAAGCCCAAAAACAATGCGAAAAGGAGAATTAAATTTTTCATTTGGTGGATAGACTGATACAGAATACAATGGTTTAATAAAAGGGGCAAAAAAAAGGCTGTCACAGAAAATCTATAACAGCCTTTCCAAAATGGAGGTCGAGACCAGATTCGAACTGGTGTAGACGGTTTTGCAGACCGGTGCCTAGCCTCTCGGCCACCCGACCATTTGGACGGCAAAGATAGTATTTTTTTCTATTTTGCAAATATTTTTTCTAATTCTACTACCGCATTTTCTACTTTTCCTCCTAGCGGAGGCGATTTTTTTATGATCTTGCCTTTAAATTTTAATATATGAGGATATTTTTCTTGCATTTCATCAGCTATTTTCGTGAGTATGGTCTCTAACAATTTCACAGGTTGTTTCATCACCTTATTGCATACTTGATATACTATTTCATAATTAACGGTATTTGCCAGCTCATCATTGTGTGCTAAATCACCATTTACGGTAAGATGGATATCAACAATATATGTTCCACCGATAACTTGTTCTTCGGAATAATAGCCATGATAGGCATAAAACTCCATTCCTTGTAGGGCTATTGTCCACATTTTTAAACTATTTTTGCAGAAAAAATTTATTCAAGATTAAATCATTTTTATGAATCCAGCATTAAGTACCAATGTTAATGGTGTGAAACACGCTAAACAAGACAAGTACCAGCATCATGACCATTATCTAATGGATGATTTGCTGACTGAAGAACACAAGCTCATAAGAAGCAGTATCCGTGACTTTATTAAAATGGAGGTGAGTCCTATCATCGAAGACTATGCACAGCGTGCGGAGTTTCCGGTGCACTTGGTAAAAAAGCTTGGTGAAGTGGGTGCTTATGGTCCATCCCTCCCATTAGAATATGGTGGTGGCGGCCTCGACGATATATCCTACGGCATAATTATGCAGGAACTGGAGCGCGGCGACTCTGGCATCCGCTCTACCGCATCAGTTCAGGGTTCACTCGTTATGTATCCTATCTACAAGTATGGTTCTGAGGAGCAACGCAGAAAATATTTACCAAAATTAGGCAGTGGAGAATGGCTAGGCTGCTTTGGTCTTACAGAACCTAATCATGGCTCTAACCCAGGCGGTATGGAAACCCATTTTGAAGACAAGGGCGATCATTATCTATTAAACGGTGCTAAAATGTGGATCTCTAATGCGCCTTATGCACAAGTAGCGGTCGTATGGGGAAAAAATGAGGCTGGCGAGATACAAGGATTAATAGTGGAGCGCGGAATGGAGGGCTTTAGTACCCCTACTACCCATGGCAAATGGTCGCTGAGAGCAAGTGCCACTGGGGAATTGGTATTTGATAATGTAAAAGTACCAAAAGAGAATCTACTACCCAATGTCAAAGGACTAAAAGGACCTTTAGGATGCCTTTCTTCTGCACGTTATGGCATTTCTTGGGGAGCTATAGGTGCCGCCCTCGATTGTTATGACACCGCTTTGAGGTATTCAATGGAGCGCATACAGTTCGGCAAGCCAATTGGTGGCTTCCAGCTTACCCAAAAAAAATTGGCTGAAATGATTACTGAAATCACTAAGGCACAACTACTCACTTGGAGACTCGGTGTACTGAAAAATGAAGGCCGTGCCACACCCGCACAGATCTCCATGGCTAAACGCAATAATGTAAATATGGCTATACAAATAGCAAGAGAGGCTCGCCAAATACTAGGTGGAATGGGAATAACCGGTGAATACAGTATTATGCGCCATTCTATGAACCTAGAGAGCGTAATCACTTATGAAGGCACACATGATATACACCTCTTGATCACAGGCATGGAAGTGACTGGACTCAATGCATTCAAATAAGCTGCAATAAAAATAATGACCCTTTTTTTTAAAAAACTTTTGTCATTTTATTGTCATATTTATTAGTGCAATTGCAAATTTCCTCTATTTTTGTGGGTAATTCTTTCTTAATCCAATTTATTATGCGAAAAGTATTTCTTTTGCCTTTGCTAGGCATTCTTGTGTGCTGGGCTATTAGCTCCTGCAAGCACGATCCTGTTGTTATAGATGACGGCAACAACAATGTGGATACCTTAATTAACGGGGTTGACACCTTAGTAGTTTGTGACATGGATACATTATTGTATTCTAACCCAATCTTACCGATATTGCAATCAAAGTGTTATTCTTGTCACAGTGGCAATAGTGTAATGGGTAATCTTGATCTCAGTAAATACGATCAGCTAACCGCTGTAATTGAAAATGGCAGCTTCTGGGGTAGCCTTATCCAAGAGGACACCATCACCTATACGCCTATGCCCTACCTAACTTCTCCGCTAGACTCTTGTAGCCTAGTGCAAATTAGTGCATGGCTTGCATCAGGCTATCAACCTGATATTCCAGTGGATACCACAGTTATCGTTAATCCTCCTGATACGACCATTATTGAAAATCCATGCTTACCAGGGGTAGTCTATTTTGAGCGCGATGTGTTACCGCTGTTAGTAACTTACTGTGCAGATACACAATGTCATGACAACCAAAACCCCGAAGAAGGGGTAAGGATGACATCTTATAACAATGTAGTTAATACGGGCGATATTGACCCTGGCAATCCTAACAATTCCGGTATATGGGAAGAAATGATGGATACCGATCCTGACAAGCACATGCCACCTTATAACCAACCTCAACTCTCACAAGCACAACTCGATCTCATAGAAAATTGGATTCTACAAGGTGCTCAAAACCTCACTTGCAATGAACCTACGCCTTGTGATACCATTGATGTTTCCTATTCAGGTCAAGTAGCGATCATTTTACAAAATAAATGTATTGGATGCCACAGCGGGACAACACCTGCCGATAACCTTAACCTCACCCTCTTTAACTCCATCCTATCTATAGGCAATAATGGCAAACTACTCGGTTCAATTAACGGCTCAGTAGGATATACATCAATGCCACCTAATCTGCCTCTTTCTGATTGTGATAAAAGTATAATAGAAAGCTGGGTTGCTGCCGGCATGCCGAACAACTAAAACAGCATTAATAAATGCACACTGAAAAGCCTCTATCTAGCTTAAGATGGAGGCTTTTTTTATTATCCACCATCTATCGAATTAATATGATTATATGTAAAACACTAGACTTTAAGTTATAGAATAACAACCTATATAATCAATAAATCATTTTTCCTAAAGCCTATAAGTAAAAGGCGATAGCAGTCCAGTAACAAATTAGCTAACCGTTCATAGGGTTAAATAAAAAAAACGTTGTCCACTAAACCCTCGATAAGAATTGCAGTAATTGTTGTCCTATTAACGGTGATTTAGGCGATGCCTATTCGCACCATGTGATCTCCCTAATAGCTAACTAGGGATTGCTAAATAACTCATAAGCATGTGATTATGGCGATGCCTGCGGCCCAGGCTCTTCGCTTATACTCCTCGCTACTTGCTGGAAGGTTTATTTTCAATGGCAAGCAAGAATCTTCGCTATCGCTCGATTTCTGCGTCGCTGTGGGGTACCGCTTCGATCCTTATCGCAAATACAACTTGAATGAGCACAGTGTAAGAGAAGACATTTCATATTTATGATGCAAGCTTTTTTGCTAAAAAGTAGAAATTATTGTGCATTTCCTTTGCACTTGTATATTCCATAATCGTTTAGTATAAAAGATATTGCAGTTATTGAGCAAGCACTAACTAATAACAATAAATTTGCAATCAATCGAACTGCCCATAAAATTATTAGAGCAAAGTGGAACTAGCTAATAAAGCGAAAAAATTCTGGCTTGTAAAAATCAAATAATTTTAATAGAAACCTGACTTGCAAGGCATTGTACTAAGCGCATTATTTCGACGAATAAGACAATGGTCAACCTATGAAATGCATCTCCCTTCAATAAACAATGCCATAGCATAGGCTATACCAAACAACTCACACACTACCGAGATATTTCATTCTTTTATAATGCGAAACGATCGCTTTATATAGTGACTTGTTTTCATTGTACACCACTTGATGTTTCTGACATACCGACCGTACAATAGATTGGATATTGGGATAATGTATGTGGCTTATTTTACTAAAAAGATGATGTTCCACTTGAAAATTCAATCCACCCAAAAAGAAAGTAACAAGGGGGTTATTAGTAGCAAAATTAGCAGTTGTTCTAAATTGATGAACAGCCCACTCGTTAGGACAATATAAATCATTAGCAGAGGCATCTTCAAATTCCGTATTTTCAACAATATGCGCTAGCTGAAAAACAATACCTAATAATAATCCACAAGCGATGGCCATAATTAAAAAGCCTATAAGTGTGCTATAAATCCCCACAAAGTAAATAGGTATAAAAAAGAAAATTGTAAAATATATAACTTTAGAAATCCAAAAAACCACGTGTTCTTTAAAATTCAAATCTGGTCTCGTGGGATGGCGTTTTTTAGTAGAAAAATACTTGTCAAAATCATTAAAAAAAACCCAAGCTACATAAGACAATGAGTAGATAAAGACACAATACAAATGCTGATATTTGTGATAAAATTTTTTCTCTTGTGTGGGTGCTAATCTCAAAAGACTTGTTTGCAATATATCGCCATCAACTCCATCAATATTCGTATAGGTATGGTGAATGACATTGTGCTTAGTTCGCCAAAAATAAGAGTTAACACCCATGATATTGAAAGTGTAACCAAACAAGTGGTTGACTACATTCCTCTTAGCATAACTACCGTGACAAGCATCATGAGAAACATTGAAACCTATAAATGCCAGACTAACACCTAATATGGAGCAAAACAATGCACAAATAAGGAAGGAACTTGGTGTAAAAAAGACCAAAAGAATATAGGAGAAAAGCGAAACAAAAAGCAATAATGCAGTTTTGAAATACAGATGTGCATTTCCTGTTTTTTCTATATTCTGGCTATCAAAATATTCAAAAACTTCTAGCTTTAATGAATTATAAAATTCGCTTTTACGATTGTTAAAAATTACTTTATGCATTTTGCTATACAATTTTTTTCTGACAAGTCAAATTGCAGATAATAAAGTAGCATAAAGACAATCTATCCAACCGAAATTTAAGACTACCTAAATAAATCAACAACAAACCAATAATTAAAGATCCAATTTCACCCTTTCCAAATTTTTAGCTTTAGCAATGCACCTTAATTGGTGATTCTAGCCTTCAATTGGGAGTGTTTTCCGCTTTCGACCTACGAAGATAATCTATTTTTTACAGTTCAAAAATTTGCCTAAGTAAATTCAAAAATTTGATTTTGATGATCATTACAAACATACAAATTCAACTTATTAACCTAACGGAGAAAATTAAAGCTTGAAACAAAAATGAATGTCATAATATTGATATCACATTATCCAACACCACTTGCGTACGATTTTATTACAAAATGATTGACATTCGGTTTTAACTATGGAGTATATTTCTTCAAGGAATTGCAGTGCAGTCACATAAATCTCAATAGCATATTATATTTATTAAATGCCTCAGAATTCACAATAATTGATCATAGCGCGCACACTTGGCCTATAGACAAAGAAACACTGACTAGTCATTTATACAATCTGGTTTAGATCAAATTAGTATCCTTGTAAGCAATTTTTTCCTTGGCGATTAAATTTCAATGCTGTATATGCGATAGGGATCGTCGCGACACCCCGCAGCGACTTTAGGAGCGAGGAGTATAGCAGAGAGCCCGGGCCTGTAAGGCATCGCCATATTTACAAAATTTAGGATTATGGAACAACCTTTGATTAATAAATCTGCTGAAATAAAAAAAGCCCTACCTATATTTCATAGACAGGGCTTGTATATTCATTATTACATTTATTCCTTAATAAACTTGATAACTTGATTTTGTCCATTGCCTTGGGCTCTTATAAAATAAGTACCTACTGGCAATCCTGAAATATCAACATCATATTTATTTACACCATCCATAACCGATTCACTCCAACGCTTCACTTCTCTACCTAAGATATCAATGATTACAAATTCTTGATTAGCTGAGGAGTTAGCTGACCAATTAATCACAATGGTATGTTGTGCAGGAACAGGTGATACTTCAAACACATTGCCTAAATCTACATTTCTAACTAATGTAACTATATGTGTTTGTTTAGTTTGGCCATTAAAATCAACTTGTGCAAGATAATAATAATACACGCCTGACTGAACGTTGTAATCATTATAGCTATAGTTGATTAAATGTTGGCTATTGCCTGCACCATCAATAGTTGTGATAGGTTCAAAGTTAATTGCATCAGCAGAACGGTATAGTATGAAATAATCATTATTGACTTCGCTAGCAGTAGTCCATTCTAATAGGTTATAAGAAGGTTTTACATAACCATTGAAATCCAATAATTCAATAGGCGTAACCGTACATTCAACCAACTGATTTTCAGCTACCAATACACATTCAGGATGATCCATTACAGTAATTTCATAATGATAACCTGTCATGTTATCAAATGGACCATCCGTAAATGATCCAGTCACAGGTCCATTATATCCATCAGGATGAGTAGAGGTAATTAAGTAACCACTATTGCCCGCGTCGCCACCTAATATGGTAAGATATACTGAATAAGCTGTGTTTTCAGAATTACAATCAGTAGCAGTGATAACTTCAAAATCAATACAAGGATTATCAGTTAAGTGAATACCAGCATCAAATGAATAGTCATTTTCACCAACCACAATTACAAAGATGTCAGTCACGTGAGATATAGGATCTACATCACTATCCAATTCATCATTAGCGGAATTCTGCTGTGTCACATCATACCCAAATGGCAAATCAAAGCCTATATAATAAGAACCTGGCCCCGGATTTTCAAAATAATAGTGCCCATCTTGATCGGTATAAGTAGATGCAACAATTTCACCATTAATAGAATATAGATTTACATGTATATTAGGTACACCTGGTTCGCCTGGTTGCTGAACACCATCTTCATTATAATCAATCCACACATAATTACCTAGATAAAAGAACTCAACACATGGCTCAATTACTAAATCATAAATACCACTACTTGTAGTACAAACATCCGAATTAGTATCATCTACAATAAGTTCTAATGCGTGCGTGCCTATGGAAAGATCGGAAGGATCGATATCATAAACGATCTGACCATCTAAGTAATAGGTACCATTCAATACAAATGGAAGCGATACAGAATCATCATTGTTGCAATAAACCAGATCCATATTTATAGAAGCATCAGGATAAGCGCAAGAATTATAAGAGCTCAAGGTATATTGTCCATTACTTACAGTAATATCGTAGCCTAATCCATCAATGTGAATTCCATTCAGCACATATACACCAGGATTAATCTCTATTAGCTCAGTACCTACCGCAATTGCTATTGGCATTGCAGGAGGAGCAGGACTGTTAACACTGTAAAGTCCACTAACTGCTGTAACATACCAAGTTTCATTCTCATAAGAATTTACTGTGATTTGCTGCATAAACTGTCCATTATCTTGGTTCGTTTCGTTATCCAAGCAAACACATGGGTCAGATGCGATGTTAGGGAAATCACAATTGCTGATTTCATTGATCAAGATAATATCGGACCATACACACATGTTTTGGTCATAAGCTATCAATTGATAATAACCACCTGTAGGAACTGTAAAATTCTGGGTTTGAGCCAGCTGATCAAATCCTACACTCCATATATATGTTTCAAATCCACTTGGCCCTGAAATCTCATAAGGGAAGTTTTCAGTACATACATTAACAGGACCACCTAATTCGAATGGCGTTCCTTGGTTAACAGTAACTACTATTGCATCAGTAGAACTTGAACAACCATTGCTAACTGTTAAGGTGTAAGTGGTAGATATACTTGGGTTAGCAGATGGGTTAGGGCAATCAGTGCAATCCAAACCTAAAGCAGGCGACCAGGTATAAGTCAATCCCGCTAAATCACCTGTGGATGCAGGGAATCCGCCGATTATTATTGGTTGACCAGAACAAGTTGCTTGATCGGGGCCAGCGTGTGCAAACACGTCACCACAAATATAAACAACAGTTGGATCATCAGTAGGATCACCATTGGTATCGCCATCGCCATCGCCAGTCTCTGCTGTATCGTCACCAGCATCTGAAGTATCATCTACTGGATCACCATTTGGATCTTGTCCTGTTGCAGTTGCTGTATTTTCTACATAACCCGTATTTACATCAGCTAAAGTAATTGTGTAACTAGCAGTAAACATAGTGCTATTGCTTGCACCAGGTATTAAGCTCGCTAATGGTCCGCCTGTTACATCTACTAGTGCATCTGTTACTGTGATATTCGTCAATGTTACATTACCAGTATTGGTTACAGTAAAGCTATAGTTGATTATATCGCCAGCATCATTCAAGCCATTGCCATTTACATCGGTAACTGAGCTGATTGATTTGTACAAGCGTATGTCTGGGTTTTGATCGAGTGGCTCTACAGTTGGGTCATCAGTAGGATCACCATTGGTATCGCCATCGCCATCGCCAGTCTCTGCTGTATCGTCACCAGCATCTGAAGTATCATCTA
>CAYZQX010000003.1:31817-32466 GCA_964480615.1 uncultured Chitinophagales bacterium
AAGCTATAGTTGATTATATCGCCAGCATCATTCAAGCCATTGCCATTTACATCGGCAACTGAGCTGATTGATTTGTACAAGCGTATGTCTGGGTTTTGATCGAAAATTATATCAGCAGTGCATTGATCAGAATTTCCACATGCATCGGTAGCAGTAAATGAAATTGTTACTACTCCATTATCACAAGATAATGTTCCGAAACTAGATATATTAGTGGTTATAGAAGGAGTTCCACAACCATCTATCGCTGTGACTGTTGCAATCCAGTTATTTATTTCTGTAACATAGTTTCCATCACATGTCAATGGCAAATCTGCTGGACAAGTTATTGTTGGTGCTGCTGTGTCATCCAAGATTATTTGACGTGTACAGTTTGCTGTGTTGCCACAATCATCTGTTGCTGTGAA
Organism: uncultured Chitinophagales bacterium; assembly: GCA_964480615.1. Lineage (GTDB taxonomy): Bacteria > Bacteroidota > Bacteroidia > Chitinophagales > UBA2359 > CAYZQX01. The sequence continues at coordinate 32,225 of CAYZQX010000003.1, forward strand.
GGTCACTGACAACCCTGTACTTTGATCACAACTTAATGATGGCAATGTTCCTAGTACATAATTATTGGTAATAGTTGGCGTACCACCACACCCATCTGTTGATGTTACATTTGCCAACCAAGTACTGATCTCTGATGTATAATCTCCATCACATTCTAATATTAGGTCAGATGGGCATGTAATTGATGGCGCTGTCGCATCATCACTCCAAGTATAGGTTACTGCACAGGTACTTTCATTTC
>CAYZQX010000004.1:0-31878 GCA_964480615.1 uncultured Chitinophagales bacterium
ATCCCTATCGCTTTTTCACGATTCAAGATTTACGATTCCCGATTTACGATCCTGAGACTAATTTCAATAACTACATTAAATCTAGAGTCCATTATCTAGTGTGTTGCTTCTACTGCTCATTGTCTATTATCTATAATCACAACCACAGATACCTACCAAAATAATATTATAATCCCAAACTAGGTTAATCACTTTTTATTATTTTGTCTTTACATTGTATAAAAAGATATACATAAGCAGTATACTAATGGAAGTAATTATGATATGACTTATTTTATACATTGGTTCATATCCATTATCCACTACAGACTTATAAAATATCATTATGAATATACTGATTATAGGAAGCAATAAGATTGTGACTAAATTTAAGATTTTTAATCGCTGAAATAATTTAAAAAAAATAATACTCTGATATAATCTAGTATAAAACCAGGAAATGAAGTCATAAACAAATAATCTCTTGACGTAGTTGGTTTGGCTATTAGCAATACGCATAGGTATCCATGCAAATATGTAATTATACTTATAGCTAGTAAGGCTATACTCTAATTTAAGTATTTCTTTAATTGTGGCATAGGACATTGTTTATGGCTTTGCTTTTTTTTAACTGCAACTTTAGCTCAGACTAATATGATCTATGTATTATGAAGGTGGGCACAGTGGCATAAGTTATTCCCACAAAATTACGAACATGATTCATTAATTTTGTCCACAATTCAGCACCGCCACCATATATAGCATAATGATTCAAGTTATCCCACCACGTTGTTGGCCTGTCGGCACCCCAGGTATAGAAAGTATAAGTTCCATCCTGGTTCTCAATTAGCCAAAATTGTCTATTACCACTTACTGGATGACATCCATCAGAAGTAGAATTCATGAAATTTGAATCTCGAACTGTGGTAAATACCCAGCAATAACCCTGCTCATAAGAAGAGCATGTTACACTCCCATCATCTCCAAAATTAGACCATACATCTATGTCAATAGTAAATAAACTTCCCAAGAGGTTATTGCTATTCCAGCGGTCTTCATCACAACCTTGAAAGAAAAAATCTCCCGTTGATTCCCCCTCGAAAATCTTAAATTTCTTTCTAATATAATCAATATATGATTCAGGTGTAGTTTGTGCGCCTTCTATAATTGGCAGATTGGTTATATTTAGGCTAAAATATTCCAAATTGATTAACTCAGCTAGCAAAAAGGATGAACAAAAAAATTAATATAACTTATGCTTCCAGTTAATGACAAATTGTCTTCATGAGCGGTATCTACTGCTTCAGTATAAATGACAATTTTATATCCTGAGATTGATTACTTTTTTTGTGCTTTATACATCCTAATGATTAGGCCTATTATCATTGTCTGTGAAAGAAGAAAAATAGCTAAAACGATCCAATGTTTTCTATTATACACATCTAGCTCCTCGCTCAGGACCAATAATGATGATAATAGCATTACAATTGTAGGAATCAATAATAAGAAATAATTTGGCATATTCCTTTCCTTTTTCCACAAATAAAAAAACGCTGCATAACAAACATACCCAATCAAATGATAGAGATAACTATAAGATAAATAAAAACTATTAGTAAACTCTTTTCTGGATATTCCACTGATTAATGCTACAACGAATGAATTAATAAGCCATAATCCAATTAGCAATAGATAAATATTTCTTCTAGTCATCGCATATATTTGAATATTTCCACTTGGAGCATAACTAAACCAAATTGTCTTTGCCACGAAAATGGCTGTGACCCAGTTTCAGGTGTAAATATAGTAGAAAACATCCAACAACTGTCACTCACATCAGATTGGGAGACAATAACAGCACCCTTAGCTACTGCCATACTATTCTACCAGCCTGTGCTTGCTGGAATAGATACTTTTAGAGTGATTACTTAGATAATATCTCTTGTCATATATTTATAAGTTATTGAGAAAATCAAATAATGAATCACGATGAATGATACCCCAAATATTAAATCCTTATTAAAATTAAAGTGAGAGGAATCATTTAGCATGAAAATGAGATATGTGGAGATTATAATCATTACTGGAATACAAATTATAGTATTTCTTTTAACAAGGAAAAATTTAAAAATAATTAAAAGATAAAATATATAAGCAATAAAAAACATAATGCCATAAAGAATACCATAAACAAGGGAAACAAATGATGTGATTATACTGAAACCAGTTCCATCTAATTTATTCAGTAAGGTATCAATAAGCCCGATGACTAAATAACCTAATAGAGATACTAATAAAATATTTTATTTTTGTTATCATAAATTAATCTTGACAAGGGACTTGATTAATCGTGCTATTACTCTGCAATATTTCATCGACTTCCGTCCACCATGGTCTATGCACAATTGGATCATTAATGTTCGAATTTGAAGCTCCCACAAAATTTTGAATATTTTACATAACGGACTGCCATAACTTCTCAACCCCTATTCTAATGAAATTCAAAAGATACTTCATAATTCATTATAATTTAAAAAGGATTTAAAAATAAATTCTTGTAGCAAATATACACATATGTCTATTATTCTTCACTGCGCCAGAAAAAAATTATCGCCCTTGTGCCAGGCCCCGTTTTTTACCTTTTTGCCAGGTTCTGGCCTCAGCCCATAAGCAGATTCATGGCTACGGCCGTGTAGAGGTCGCATCAAATAGATTTTCGCTCTTCTAATCTGTAAGGTAAGCGGCAATAGCCCATCATTTGACTTTCTAGCTGTTCATCACTATATCCCACATTACCCATATTACTAACAGCTCTCTATTGATCAACTTTTTTGCCCCCTTATAAGTGATTTTCTTTGACATGAATACGAAAATATTTATAATCCTGTCCGAATTATAGAGGGCTGAACCAACATTCTAAAAAAGTTACCGGAGTATTGTTAAATACGAGAAAGGAATAACAATAGACGCCATTTTGAATCAAGTTTTATTCCTCTTATAATTTTGATAAATTTTATAAAATATAAATAATTGGGAAAGGAAAAAAAATAGTAAATAAAAGGTATAGTTGAGATCATCTAATTTCCACAATCTATACAGTACATGGTAAAAATAAAATATATGAAATAATAGTATTAGAAGGGATGGGATGAATAACAACACATAAGTAGGAATAGAAAATGATTTTTTGATTAAATAAATAATAATCAAATAAATAAAATAATAGGGCAAACTATAAATCAAACTCCCTGAAAGTAACCAAAGTAAAAAAGGCCAATCAAAGCTTCTTGAATATCCTAGATACGATGCATACGTCAAAATCAAGCCATGTATAAAGTATATTAAAATAAATATTAGAACAAATGATGTTAACTTCATGGTATCATTCTTGACAAGGTACATAATTGATAGGAGTATTACTTTCCAACAGATTCTGTATTTCTGACCACCAAGGTCTATTCACGATTGGATCATTAATGTTCGAATTTGAAGCTCCCACAAAATTTTGAATATTTTGCATAACGGCTGCCCATAAAAGTGAGCCACCGTAATATATTCCAGGTGATATAATTGCATCAAAAATTGAGGTTGCCCGATCTGCCCCTTTTGTATAAAAAGTATAAGTTCCATCAGCATTGGTCTTTAATCCAAACTGTCTATTGCCACTCACAGGGTGATAGTCATCTCTATACTTATGAACAAAAGGCTTTGGTCTCATAGATATATTTTAGGTCTGTCCTTGCAAAAATAAAACAATTTTCCATAAAGGGTCCTATTAATATATAGCACCTTTTTATAGCGATTTTATAATATATCTGTCTTTCAATATTCTAGCCAAAAAAATATTATCTTATGTCCATACCACTCTCTAAATAAGCGTTTTTTCGATATCTGGTTTGGATCCCCAAAACCAATCCCTGAGCTTATAATGCCATAGTGGAACAAACCAGGAGAAAAAAATGATCTGGGCAATTACCCATTTAGATACGCCAATTGATTGTTCAAAACTTTGGGGGTTTATGTATAGCTGAAACATACTTAGATAAATACCTCCATCATCATATTTAGATGTCACATTATATACAAATTTAATATTATGTCTAATAGAAAAGTATAATGACAAAAATATTTCAATGTTTGGTAGTATTAATAAAACAAATAGGGTAATTACACAAATGATTATTATGGAGATATTCTGATAAGTTTTCCATAAGGTGTCAGACTTGCTTTTTTGAGTGAGAACAAAAGCAAGAAAAACCATGAATAAAGGGAGTCCAAAAATAGGAGAAATAAAGTTAACTAATACAACCGCTAATATATTTCGGGTTAGGATAAGCTTATAAACTGGAATTTCGGCAGTAGGAAACCCAAGTAATTCTATAAAAGCTATTGTACCAATAGAGACTACTAGTAAATAAAGTAAAAACAGTAAAATAAAAACAACAAATCGTTTAAGCATAAGTTTCATCAAATAATAAATTATTGACATTATCTCTTACACAATCAATATCATAAATAGCATCTACAATACCAATCTCAGGCAGACTAGCCACTTCTTCCAAGCAGTCGAGATCAACATATTCTAAGTATTCCTGAGGAGTTATGTTTAAGTTTAATATTTCATTTAATTGATCACTTGCATTTATGATTTGATGAATTTGCCATTCACCAAAATAGCTGCTAAGATTATAGTTATTGATAGGTTGAATTATGCTATAAGTTCCAGTACCGTAAGACGAAGAAGCATCTATTGTTTCATTAGCGGTGGTTCCAGCACCACCTCCCAAACTTGATTCTTCACTTGTACCTCCTCCTGTACTAGTGCCCGAATTAGGTGCTAATAATTGACTAATATTGATGGAAGGTGAATAAATACCTTCTGATGAAGAATTAGAATTTCCATTGCCACTAAACAAGTGAGTAGTAACAAAATGCACAAATCTTTGCCATCCCATATTACCGCCTCCACCTATACCAGGGCAAAATATATATCCGCACCAACATGTACCACTAAAGTCTTCTGGTTGCTGAGTTTTAACTGACGAAATAAAAACACCTTCACCGTACTTGCTAATTTCTGTTTCACTGATAAGGTGTACAATTGCACCCGTAAAATTACTAGTGCTTCGCCTTAATCCATTAGCGATATAGTTAGAGGAATCCAAAGCAAAAAACATCAGATGACTTTTAATTATTTCTGCTTCGTCCTTATAAAAGGCAGCAGCAATGTCTATCCACTTATATTCATATAAAAATTTTGATTTTATAGGAATAATTAACAAATGGTCTTCATACAAGGCAGGGTATTCCGCTAAAGATTCGGCAAGTTTTAGATCATATTCACATGTATTGTCTTTTAAGGAAGGGTTTATCTCACTGGATTGGTACTTCTCTTGGAAATGATTTTTTGCATCGCTGATACTTATCTTATATTTATTTTTGTCTATTTCTTCAATAATTTCTTGAGTGTCCTTGCGACATCCATTAATGAGCATCATTAACATAATCCAAATAAAGAATTTGCTCAGAATTGAATTGAATTGAATTTCATGTTATAAAAGTTTAAGTAACAAATATAGCTGTATATTTTATTTCCACTGTATAAAATAAAATACTTATTAACATTTTTCACCCAATCCCCCTATCTGCTGCGATAGGGATCGTCGCGACACCCCACAGCGACGCAGAAATCGAGCGATAGCGAAGATTCTTGCTTGCCATTGAAAATAATCGATTCAGCGAGTAGCGAGGAGTATAGCAGAGAGCCTGGGCCCTAGGCATCGCCATTAGCCCATAAATGTGAATCATGGAGCAACCTGTAAATTATCATTAGCCCATTGAATGATTTTGATAGCCAAGTAATCAGCCATCTTATACAGTGCATCAGATGAAGTTCCGGCAGTATGTGGGGTCATGACTACTCGGTCGTGTGCTGCAAGGGTAGCAACGAGCATTTTTTCCTGCTCACCTGCTGCTGTGATAGGTTCGGTTTCAAAAACATCCATCCCTATGCCCTTTATTTTCCCTGATTGCAAATACGCTACAAGCGCACTTGTTTTAGCTATTTCACCACGAGAAGTATTGATGAGCCAAATAGGCTGATGAAACTGTTCTATAAAAGCCTCATCTACTAAATATCTAGTTTCCTGGGTGAGTGGTAAATGTATGGACACAATATTGGCAAGTCGATGGATTTCACTATAACTGGATTCTTGTATATGGGGAGTTCCATAATTGCTGCGATACTTATCATAAGCAAGTATCTTGCAGCCCATGGGGATCAGTCTTTTGGCCAGTGCGGATCCTGTGTGGCCGAGCCCTATGATGCCTACTGTGAGGTGTTGTAATTCTATAGGCGCTAGCTCGGCTCTTTTCCACAATCCATCTTTAATGGTATTTTTTCCTTGGTTAAAAAAATGCAATAAATGCAATATCATACCTAGTGCATGCTCGGCCACTGAATCACAATTACCTTCAGGTGAATTAAAGCAAGCTATATTTTTTTTACTCGCATAGGCCCTATCTATAATCTCCATTCCTGAACCAGTGCGGCCTATAAATCGCAACTCAGGTGCCGCATCTATAATCTCTTGATCAACCTGAAGATGACTTCTTACAATTAGCCCTTGCTTATCGCGGAGTTGTTCAATTACTGAAGCCCTTGTATATTGAGGCATATATACACACTGCATTCCTGAGGCCTCTAATTTGTTTTGAAGAATGGGGTGTATATGATCGATGATGAGTACTTTAAGCATTGTAATAAATACTTTATTTATGATGAGGGTTTTTTATTTTCTGAACTTCATTAATGTATGTCCTGATTATATGGATATATAGCTTTCAGTCCGCCATTCTACTACATGTAATTTGCTATATCATAGCATATTATGCCAGATTCCGCTGGCAGTTCTCTATAAGAATTTGTACAATAGATGTGATCAATTCCTGGTATCGAAAATCCCTTGCTAAATATACCGTGGCTCACTATGAGAATGATCTTGCCAGCATTTTTTTCTTTTAGTGTCTTAGCAGTACCTGCAAATGTGCCGCCTCCATCACATATATCATCCACGATAAAACAAGTTTTGCCTTGAAGGTCATCCTCAGCAGTCTTGAAGGAGATAAGTTTGCCTGTTAATATATCGCGTTCTTTCATACATTCTACCACATCCGCCATATTCAAATATTGGGCAAGTTTATGAATTTTCTTGAGTGCACCTGCATCAGGTGACACCAAACAATATTCGTCTTTGGGATGTTTTCTATAGTAATCTGCAATACAGTTAGCTACAAACTGATGATTGGTTATGGTATAGGAGTTTTCAATCAGCGCTGTACTCACATCGCTGTGATTATCCCATATAAGTAGTTTATTAAAATTAGCCGTATTAATCAACTTAGCAATAATCCTAAGGGAAAATGGTTCGCCATCGAGCATAACCCTATCCATACGCGCTGCTAGTAGATAGGTTAGGTGTAGCTCTATGTGGGTAAATCCCAAATAAGATAAACTATCCTTGACAAATAATAGGATTAATAAATCATCGGCACTTACCATACGTGTAAAAATTCGCAATGGCTTAGTCTTATCTAATCGGCCTACTGATTCCATATTCAATTTTATATGCGGCTGACCATCGGGAAAATTCATTCGCTCATAATGGATATCAGAGCGTGCACTATTGATAAGATTTAATGATTGCATACGATTGTGAATTACGGCTTTTATTTATTTTATTGTTTTGAACAGTTTGGCTATTAAAAAAATTCGATGGATGCGCATTAATCCTTCTTCTTTATCATTGATATGAATGCATTCGCATTTTATTATACTTACACCTGATGAAGGATTCAATGCACAAAGTTAAGGCTTTGTTTTTTGGCAAGGCTTAAGATTAATATAGTGGAGTTGATACCATGAAGGATTGTTTTCTTATTAATTGTCAATCGCTTCATCAATTCGATTACATCCTCTTAATATCCATTATCCATTGCGTCCATTTTCGAGGGGGTATAAGTTTACAAGGCGATCGCTTTGATATACCTCCTTGCTTACTACCTCCATCATTGATAAAGATCCAGTGAATCCAGCTCCTGTATCGATATTCCATACATTGCCGCGTTTCATAGGCAGCTCTTCTTCGTAGCGCAAGGTGGGGGTATGGCCTATATAGATTTCACTGTAATGCTTAAGCCGTGGAGGATAAGTAAGATCCGTTTTTTTTAGGCTGTTTTTCATTGCCACAGCTAGCTCCCACAATGTGCGATCCCACATGAGATTAAGCGGATTGATTTCCTTGTCAACACCATGCATAGAGCTAAATCCAGCATGTACATATAGCCGATTTTCGGCATCTATGAAATAAAGCTTCATCCCTTCAAAAAATGCGAGATGAAGAGCTTTCTCCTGATTGGACAAGGACTGGTAGCTCAGCTGTGTCGATTGTCCGCCATTGACTTCCCAGTGGAGATTTTGTGCACCAGTTCGCAACCAATCTTCACACCACTGGTCATGATTGCCCTTGATAAAAATACAATGGTTTTGCTGTGCGAATTGCATTAGGAAATCAATTACAGTTGCTGACTGTGACCAACCATCAACATAATCCCCGAGAAAGATAAATTGATCGTCTTCTCTGATTTCCAACTTGTTAATTAGCTGTTTGAGTGCGAGATAACCACCGTGAATATCTCCTATTACAAATTTTCTCTTTTTTATTTTTGCCATCCTGATTTTTTATCCTTTCATTACAATCATTATAGCTGAGATTTTACCAAGGCACGTATATCAGCTAATGATTGATCAACCGTCAATTTACCATCCAGAAAGACTGTTTTCAATAGGCTTTGCCCTTCTTCCTCCCAGGTAACATCATCTTCCATTTCGAGCTTCCCGCTTTTTTCATTACGCGTAACTTTCAGCAGACCTCTTGCCGATTTTTTAGTTCCATTGTCGGTTTTGGGATCTTTGAATATGGCTAGCCCCTTGCCATCTACTTCGCCATAAGTAGCTTTCATGGCAAAACCAAAGGTATCTCTTGTAACATATTCATAGGTAAAGGAGCCTATACCCAGCACCACGTTATAGCTGGCAAAGCCTTTTACTTTTAATCCTTCTAGTATTTGTTCTTGGCGATCGGGCGTTATACTATCTCCATATATGAGGCCTATATGGCTATCCAATAGCTTATAGCCTTTTGGCGTGGTAGTGCCGCCAAATATTTCCCACATACATTCGATGGCTCCCTTATAAGCTGGAGAGCCTGGCTCTGCATCACTATCCCCGACAATAATTTTTACAGGATCACCACTGTCAGGTCTTATGACTACTTTGCCATTGCGTGCAAGTATCATTGATTTTAGTTCTGGCAAAAATTCTGTAATTACTTGCCAAAAATCCCATGTATCACTTACAATTGAAACGATACCAGAGGGATATACATCGCGTATCAATCGAATAAAGGTATCTATTTCACCATTTTGTGTTCCCATACACATGACACTGTGTTCAGTAGCTGCTACTGAACCCCCTACTAATTCAGTCTCACAATTCGCATTGTAATACTGCTCTAAAAAATCAATGGCAGGAATGGTATCAGTACCCGCAAAACACAGTAGGTGACCGGCTCCGCTCATAATAGCATCCTCCACTCCACTCATCCCACGAAATGAAAAATCGTGTCCTTGCCAAGGGATAAATGAATGATCATCCCCCACTGTTTCGGATGCATACTGTGTAAAGGTGCGCAAATAACTAAATGCAGTGGTAGCGGATGTGGATGGTTTCCAAGTGATCGCGCTCACTAATGTTTCCAACATATTCGTAAGCCAGAAGAATTCAGGCAAGGTATTTTTTATGGTAAATATGGCCACTTTCATAGGCACTAAGCTTCCTTCTGGGATGGCTTTAATTTCCAATGGCAAATATCCTAAATCGTGTAATGCCTCGATGTGATCATAGCTTATGGCATCCTTGCCTAAATAGTTTTCAATCCTCCGCTTATATGCATGCATCACTTGTTCCTTAGGTAGGTTAAAAAACTGCTGATTGAATTGATGGATAAGGTATTCCTTTATAAAATATTGTAAGCCAAAAAAAACAACTTCATCCACACCATCAATTCTAGAACGACGAGGTGTGAGATTGCTGTACACTAAGGTAGTATGATCAGGATACTGAAACTTATGGCCTACCTTGTAGCCATCTTTGAGCAATACGGGAATGATGTTCATTTTTATTTTTTGGTTGTTTGATTGTTTTTTTAAAAAAATATTTGTTTGATTTTCTTTCCATAATAGAGTGGAAAGACACCAACTGAGCAAACCAAATTTTCAGCTTTTTTAGTTGGCGATACTGATTTTAAAATTACATGAATCCATATCCTTATTAAATATATACACGTCAGGATTTCGATTGGGATTGCCTTCCAGTTTTTCTCCTGTGGGTATGATGTAGGATTCACTGAGCATCTTTTTTCTAAAATTTCTTCTATCTAATTTTTTTTCTAAAATAATTTCATAAAGGTCTTGTAGCTCAGAGAGTGTAAATTTACCATCCAATAATTCAAATCCTATAGGCTGGTAGAGTATCTTCGCTCTTAACCTTGATAAGGCCACTTGAAAAATGGCATTATGATCGAATCCCAATGCTGGAACCTTATTCACCTCTACCCACTTTAATGGCGATGACTTGCCTAATGTAGTGAGTGAGTGCTTGTATTTTATAGGATTTATTAATCCATAATAAGCGATGGAGATTACTCTTCCTCGCGGATCACGCCTAGGCTCATCGAAAGTATATAACTGTTCTAAATAGATGGTTTCGATTCCAATCTTAGATCTTAATATCCTAGTACAAGTATCCGAAAGTCTTTCGGACTCTGCAATAAATCCGCCTGGAAAAGTCCATTTACCAGCATAAGGAGCTTCCATACGTTTCAATAACAGCACACTCAATCGCTTATCACAATACCCAAAAACTACAATATCCACTGTAAGGGCAGGATTTTGATAAGCCTCAAATTCTACGGATGGATTCATAAATATTATTCTTTGCGTAATTTGAACGCAAAGATAAGTTTTATTTTTTAATTCCATAAAATTATTTTTTTATTTCTCTCGCCTTTCTATCCTGGAATCGTCATTAAATGTCTTGATGTTGTGCTTATTCCTTATTATTAGTTTTTGTTAGCCTGTCGTTTTTATTATTATGATGATGCGCTATTCGCCTCTATTGATTCTCAAAAACAGGGACGTAAATAATATAGAAATCAATATTTTGATCCTTGCATTGATGCTGACAAAAATGCAAAACTTGTTATGTCTTTTTTGATTAATAGCAAATAGACTATTTCTATTAACGCTCTTGTTTTCGTGATAGGGATAGTAAGGGTTTAGTACAGGTCTGTCAGGCTTTCAGTTGCTTTAGCTATATTGTTGCCGAAAGCCTGACAGCCCTGTACCGAAGCGTAAGCGTAGCCCTGAATAGCCCGGGCCGAAGGCATCACCCATAAATATTGGATCTTCTTCTATAAGCAAATGTTCTGTCTTATTCCCCGCTGTATATTAATCTATCATTCAACTACTCGCTCATAAGAATGACTATAGCATCTTACACAACTGACCAACAACATACTTATTCTAGCTTATAATAGTTATATGAATCAATGTTAGCTTATCTTTTCTCCGTTTCTTAATACAAGGCCTAATGGGTTGTTAGGACTCATTAATATAACTGCATACTTGTAAGTAACTGACTTGTTATGGGAGATTAGGTATTAAGCTGTAGCCAAGTTTTTTTATGCTTATGGTTGATTAGCTGAGTAATCTATAATCAGCTAGTGTCTCAGGTTAATGCCCTAAAAAGTTTGGTTTTCTTTTTTCGTTAAATGCGGCTACGCCTTCTTGATAGTCTTTAGAACTTCCAGCTATTTCTTGAAAATACGCTTCTGTATCTAACATCGAATCGAGATCACTGTGAAATGATTTTTGCAGCATTTTCTTTATAAGCCCGATAGCCTTGGTGGGTGCTGAAACATAATAATCGGTGTATTCCTTAACCGCTTCATCAAGTTTATCACTGCTAACTACTCTATTTACAATGCCCCATTCTAAGGCTTGGCTTGCGGTTAGTTTCTTAGCCATCGTACACATTTCAAATGCGCGTGCTGAGCCTACTAATCGAGGGAGAAAATAGGATGATCCCGAGTCGAGTACCAGTCCTATGTTTACAAATATTTCAATGAGTGTAGCATTGTCCGAGGCGATGATCATGTCACAGGCCAGGGCAACTGAACAACCCGCTCCCGCAGCTACCCCATTGAGCCTACACAATACCGGTTTATTGAGATTGCGTATGGCTGTAATCATAGGATTGTATCTATGACGCACGGAGTCGCCGAGATTTCTTGCCCCAGTCTTATCCGCAACATCTTTCACATCCTGTCCACTACAGAATGCCTTGTCTCCTGCGCCAGTAATTACAACAACACGTACAGTGTTGTCTTTAGCAGCTTTTTTTACAGCATCGGTAAGGGCCTCATTCATTCCTGTGACAAAGGCGTTGTATCGCTCAGGGCGATTGAGTGTTATGGTTGCCACTCCATCCTGCACAGTGTATAATATTGTTTCGCTCATAGGTATTCGCTTATAATAAGGTTCAAATATGGTGATTTTTTTTGACTATTGAGAAGTCTTATGAACCTGAATAGCTTGCAGTTGATGATCTATATAAGCGATTGTTATTATTGTTCTTATACTTGTTATTAATCGTATTCGAATCCCAGCATGTGCTTGAACTCAGCACTTAATACAGGTAGCTTGCCGCGCTCTATTAGAAAGCTTGTCATATCGGCAAAGTCACCAAATATATAATGCCTATCAAGTGCGCCTTTGAGATAATACTGTCCTGTGCTACCGCCTGTACCTACTCTTCGACCTATGGTTCTACGGACCATATTAAAATGGCGGAAACGCCAAGTGCTCAGCAATTCATCTAAATCGAGTAGTTCTGTGATGAGCTGGAAAGGCATTTGCAATAATGGAAAATCGCGGTATAACATGATAAATAGAGCAGCCCGCATCGCCTTCTTGCTCAGCAATTGAGGCTCTCTTGTATCATTGTAAAAATAGGTTTCAAATAGCTCCATGTTTTTTTCCTCGCCTTGTGTAAGGGTGGACTGATAGAGATAATAGTAGTCGTTCCAAAACGGCTGATCATCCTTATCCATAGGGAATATGGGTTGATAGGTTTTCCAAAAATGATTTTGTATAAAAAAGGGCAATCGCTCTAACCATTGTATAATCCCATCCCGCATGGTCTTACAATTATCCAGTTCTAATATCTTTTTTCTGTCCTCTTCTTTGAGTTGCGATACATAGTATTCCTTGCCATGGCGATCCTCCATACGCAATCCCAACTTAGCTTCTAATATTTTAAACTGCATACTCTGAAATCCAGAAGCTGGTCTCAGTAAGTTTCTGAAGTCTAAGAAGTCTAGAGGTGTCATCGTCTCCATAAGGCTCACCTGATCAACTGCTAGTTGCATAATGGTGTTACAGCGTTTCAATCTATGAACCATAGCAGGGAGATCGGACGAATTATCTACAATAGCGGGCTTTGATAATATATCAATAACCGATTGTGCTTCGAATAATATTTGTTTAAACCATATCTCATATACTTGGTGTATAGTGATGAATAGCATTTCATCGTGTGCTGGTTTTTCGGTGGCAAAACTTTCAGGAGCTTGCGCATTGAGGATTTTGTCTAACTGCAAATATTCCCCATAATATACCTCTTTCGACATGGTCACAAAGATACAATAAAAATACCTTTATGTCTTTTTTTATCAAAACTATTTTGAGCATTTCTTACCACATGCTATGGGTGATACTGTTCTATACCGCATAATAATTGGTTTCTCAGGTGCTGGCGAGGATATAAACAGGCAGGACTAAGTAGGGCTTTATAAATAACCTAATAAGTATGTGATTATGGCGATGCCTGCAGCCCGGGTTACTTGCGATTTTAATATTATTATTGGCAGCAAGAACCTTCGCTATCGCTTGGTTTTACGCTATACTCCTCGCTCCTATAAAGTCGCTGTGGGGTGTGCTTGCGAATTTAGTTTTTTTTCTAATTGCAACAAGAACCTGCGCTATCGCTTGGTTTGCTGCGATCCCTATCGCGAATACAACTTGAAAGAGCACCGTGTAAGAGAAGACATTTCATATATAAGATGCAAACTTTTTGACTGAAACCCATAAAATTGTGAGAATATCCATTGCACTAATAATATCTAAAACCAAAAACAATAAGAGATTTCAGGGTTATTTAGTAAGTCCTAGTTATAGCAACCGCTCTAAGTCTAGTGTCTAGTGTCCATTATCCTGTGTCAATGATCGAAGAATGTGATTAGGATTAGCATTAATCATTGAATGTATTCCATAAACTCAGGCACATATAATACAATGCTCCTCCGATTGCTATACCGCGCATAAGCATTGACTCTTGGGGATACATATATATGAGCGTAGCTACAGCAAGTCCTAGTGCTGTAACTACTGCTAATGTGAGGAAAAAGAATTTTTTTGTTTGTGAGGGGTACAAGAATTTAGTGGGAATAAAATGCCATATACTCAAGACCATTATTAATATAAAATTTGGCATACTATCCCATTGTAATACGACAAGCATATACATCACCACAAAATTCCACAACACAGGAAAACCTTTGAAATGAAGGTCATCCGTAACCATACCATACATACCATAGTACATAGCTGAAACCATCAACATAGTACAAGCGGCTATAATATCATAATAAGGCTCACATAAGTGTGCATGGTAAAATAAGTAGGCTGGTATAATGGCATAAGTGGCGAAATCTATAACATAGTCTATGGTTTTACCATCCATAGTAGGCAAGACTTCCTTGACCTTCCACCACCTAGCAAAACTCCCATCGATACCATCAATAAATTGAGCTACTAACAGTGCGATGAGCGCTCCTCGATAATTAGATTCCCCTATACACACCAAGGCCCAAAAAGCAGCTAACACACCAGTGCTTGTAAGCAAGTGTACCGACCATGCTTTTATATAATCCAGAGTGCTAAAGGAATTTTTAATCGTGTTTTTATTTTTCAATGGTGTGAAAACCTATTTTATAAGTCCTGAATAATATATATACAACTAAACCCAAAATAAATCCATCAATAGGAAGCATCACAATGGGATATATTATTAAAAAAAGGAGCGTTAAGCCAAAGCTTATTTTTAATAACAGACGATGCCATCCAAGCAATTTTATGATCAATATGAACGGGAAATAGATTGGTATAGCCCATAATAAATTGGGGTTACTATAGGTGGCTTGATGATCGGTACCTAACCACATAAAAACAAAAAACCATCCAATTAGTCCAATGATGGTGAAAAATATTTTATCCCATTTAGTTATATCATTAGAAACCTTATTAAAGCATAGGTGCAATCCAAAAAACAAGGCGATAGCAGCAAAAAAAAGCAATATTTTTCCCACGATACTTGCCCAAAAATTATTTATTGCTACAGGTGCTTGATAGGGCGTTGATTGTGACTCAACCAGCGCTGTATTGCTTTTTTTTAACCTGCCACTCTCAAAAGTTTTTTCCAACTCATCGGGTAGAAATGTCTTGGCACGAGCATCAGCTATCGAATAGGATGGCTTTCCAAGAATTAAATCAATCCCTATATTGAGCAAGGGCCTACTCACTATGTATTTTTCTAGGTAATACTGAAAGCTATGTGGCTTTTCATTAGCTTCGACAAACTCAAGATCTTCTCCCTTAATTCTTTCTATTATATCTCTTAGTCTTGTACTGCAATTGTCAAAAAAAAAGTCATACTGATACTTCCTGTTTTCTTTCTTATAATTCTCCGTTAGAAATATTGAAAGCTGTGCAATTTCTTCAGGTGTAAAGCTGAGCACATCTTCCCGCACAGACCGCTGCTGATCTATATAGTTTGCTATAAAATCGTCGTATTTTTCTATGCTTAGTTGATAGTCTAACTTACCTCTAATAAACTTAATTAGGAAATTAGGTGTATTGAAGTTAAAGGTTCCGTAGTTAAACACAATATCCATATGCTGCAGAGAATCCTTAACCCTTAAAGCGCTGTGGCCAAATGTTGAATACACTTCCCTGCCAGGATCACAGGTGAGCAAACTGACTTGAGACGCTGGTGAAAAATCAAAGGATTTCACTTGCTGACAAAAGAGGATAAGTAGCACAAATCCAATGGATTTAATCCAATAAAGTGGTCTAGTATTAGCAGGTAAAACCATATAAAATATTAAAGATGTATAATTCCATAATGTGTAATTTCTGTATATAATACCGCAAAGCAAGGACACTGAACATTACACATCCTGATCATTTTTTTGTGATTTATTTTTGGCGAGATTTTGATCGGATTTTTTGGCTTTTAGATCGGCATATAGATCGTAATCACCGGAGGACCAATCTTCCTCATTTTTCGCCATCTTTTTTTTTGGATTAAAGAGGGCGATCAGCCATTGAATAATTGCCTTCATCTTTTCTTTTGTTTTTTAGAAAAGTAAAAGTAGTTTTTTTTAAAGAAAGCATACATTTTTCTATTTCTCAAGTATTCTAAGTTTTGATCATTATCATAAGCTTCTTGTTCAAAACAGATGGTTCTATAAGCCTTATACCTATTTCGATAATATACTAATCGAATTAAATATTCAGTGAAATACCAAATATAAAATGGGATGACGAGTAACTCCAATTGTTGTCGCAGGTGAATTTTCTCGTGATTGAGCAAGGTGGGATTAGTCTTACAATGTGCGTTATATACAAATACGAATGGCCAAAAAGCGAAAGCTCCTGCAAACCCAAAAGTTACAAACTTGACTATAAACCTATTGACTATAATCATACATTGCAAATTTATACTATTTTGCGATAGCCCTATTATGCATGGTTATAATAGAAGATAGACCACCTATATAGTAGAAAATGTCTTATTGGTTTTACTGACTTTGGATGATGGCCAACAGCGCATCTAAATGCTTGCGGTCATTACTAAGTCTTGGCACTTTGTTTTGTCCTCCCAGCTTACCCCTGCTCTTCATCCACTGGTGGAAACTTCCAGGAGGAGCTATGTGTACAATTAGGGATTGTAAGGCAATATCCTTATGACGTTTTGCAGCGTAATCGGAATTAATAGACTGTAACAAGCCATCTAATTCCTGGGCAAATTCTTGCGTATTATTAGGCGGCATTGCGAACTCTATAATCCACTCATGGCCACCCTTGCTCCCTGCTTCCATATAGATAGGTGCTGCTGTATAATCAACTACTTCAAGATTGTATTTCTCTGAAAGTATATTGAGTGCTTTGTCAGTATTATCGACCATTAGTTCCTCGCCAAAGACATTGATAAAATGTTTGGTGCGTCCAGTAATTTTAATTCTATAAGGCATTATGGAAGTGAATCTTACTACATCACCTAGCTGGTATCTCCACAAGCCGCTATTAGTAGTTATGACTACTGCGTAACGCTCTTGTAAGTTTACCTCTATGAGTGGTATAGCCTTAGGCTCTTTATTATCCCATTCGGTACTTGGGATAAATTCATAATAGATGCCATAGTCGAGCATAAGTAGTAAATCATCTCTAGTGGCATCATCTTGTATGGCAAAAAAACCTTCGCTTGCATTATAAGTCTCCCAAAAATTTACTTTTGGTGAGCAGAGTTTTTTGAACTGTGAATGATAGGGTACAAAACTCACACCTCCATGTATGTATAATTCAAAATTTGGCCATAGATCATCTATGTATTTTCGTCCTGTGCGTTCCAGTAATTTTTTAAATAGGACGAGTGTCCATGTAGGGACACCAGATATATTGGAAATATCTTGATCTAATGTTTCCTTTATGATGGCTTCCATTTTAATTTCCCAGTCGCCTATTAATGCTGTATCGCTACTCAATGCACTAAAAAACTTGCCTATGGAAGGCATGTTTTCGATAAGCACAGCAGAGAGATCACCAAACCGCATTTCGTTATTATAACTATTGACCTGATGGCTACCGCCCATGATGATGCCTCTTCCCTTGAATATTTCCGACTCAGGGAACTGCTTAAAATACAATGCAAACACATCTCTTGCTCCGCGATAATGACATGTTTTCATCGCCTCGTAAGAGACAGGGATATATTTGCTCACATCATTGGTGGTGCCCGATGATTTAGCAAACCAATGGACTTTATATGGCCACAATACATTCTCCGCCCCATCCAGCATTTTTTGTATAGAAGGCTTAAGGGTCTCATAATCTTGTAGTGGGATAGCCTGTGAAAAATCAGCTATTTGCTCTATATCGCTAAAACGATATTTTTCGCCAATTTCAGTTTCCCTTGACTCTATGATATGTTGTGTAAGGATATTGTTTTGTGCTGATAATGGATCATCCATAAACCGCCCAATTGCAGATTGACGGGCCGTAAAATAAGTCCTTATTAATGCTTGAATCATAAAGTACAAAATTACTAAAATTACTTGCAATTAGATTATTGTGTCCGTAAATTGCTTTAGGTCTTAACGAATCAATACGTCTTTTGATTTGTTACGCTGCATAATTACATTGTATTAAATTACAATTCATATTTTTATTTCCCCCTATTACTAGGCTCATATATTATTATAGGACTAGCTAAATAACTCATAAATATGCGATTATGGCGATGCCTGCGGCCCGGGCTACTCCAGGCTACACTTTCTGACATTTATTTTTTTTTCAATGGCCGCCAGAATCTTCGCAAGCTCGATTTGTTTTCGGTCTTATTCACTGACTCTTTTTTGATTCTATATAAATAAACTACTGCCTATAACAACACAACATATCTAAGATATCAGTGTTGAGAGTCCGTGAATAAGACTAAACCATTCTGCATCCCTATCGCGAACACAATCCGAAAAAGCAATAGCTATGAGATGCCATTTTATAATTATGATGCAAGCTTTTTTACGTAAACCAATAAAATTGTGTGAATATCCTTGGCACATAATGGCTAGAACCCATTACAATAAAAGAATTCAGAGTTGTTTAGCAAGCCTTATAATAGCAGAAACCGCGATTTGTTTTTTCAAAAACTTCACATTGCTACAAAAAAAAATTCGTTAAGCAAATGTATAGTGTTATAACTATACTACTTAACGAATTTAGAATTTATTCTATTAGGTAATTAGCGGCTAATGTTTGCGCTTTTTATCCTTGTCCTTATCCTTTTTGCGAAAATGGTCTTTTCTATCATCTGTTCTTTTGCCTAGTTTGGAGGGCATTTCTGCGGCACTTTCGATCCTTATTTGTCTATCTCCATACCATCCGCCATTCATTTTTTTGATCACCTTATCACCCATACCAGTCTCCACATCAAAGTGTGTATATACACCACTGAGTTCTACGCGATTAATATCTTTTTTTGGTATTCCAGTATTGGCACTTACAAGATTCAGGAAGCTATGTATATCGAGGCCATCTTTCTTGCCTATATTAATAAACAATCGACTGCCCACTGGTCCACTGCGATCACCACCGCGATCTCCAACATATCCACCGCGATCTCCACTATGTCCATTGCGATCAGTACGGCTACCACCGCGATCATTGCGATCACCCCTACGTGTGCTATAATCGCCGTCACTTCGTCTATCACGACTCCTTGAATCACTAGAGATATTGATATCATAGCTATCCCTATAATAATCTAAAAAATGATTGAACTCCAGTGAAGCAAATCGCTTAATTAGATCTTCGCGCTCTAGGTGTTCAGTCGCTTTAATGAGTTGAGGAATATAGCTATCGATCTCCGCTTCATTGACCACTACTTTTTGTAATTCACCGATCATAGCCTTCATTTTTTGACCACATATTTCGCGGCCAGTAGGCACTTTTATGCGTTCAAAGCTCAGTTTAAGCTGGCGCTCCATTTGGCTTACCTTAAACTGATCTTTAGGTGATACGATGGCTATGGAAATACCAGTTTTTCCCGCTCTTGCTGTACGACCACTGCGATGTGTATAATATTCCAGTTCATCGGGAAGATGATAGTTTATTACGTGTGTCACATCGGATACATCGATACCACGTGCAGCTACATCCGTAGCAACTAATAATTGTAGGGAACGCTTGCGAAAATTGTTTAATACCTTGTCACGTTGTGCTTGACTGAGGTCACCGTGCAATGAGTCCGCATTGTATCC
Organism: uncultured Chitinophagales bacterium; assembly: GCA_964480615.1. GTDB lineage: Bacteria > Bacteroidota > Bacteroidia > Chitinophagales > UBA2359 > CAYZQX01. The sequence continues at coordinate 20,259 of CAYZQX010000004.1, forward strand.
ATCCGCTAATAGCTGGTCAGCAATTTCCTGTGTTTCGATCTTGGTACGACAGAATATTAATCCATATATATCGTAGTGATAGTCGATGATTCGCTTCAATGCTTTATAGCGATCGCTGCCATGCACTACTGTGAATTGATGTGTAATATTCTCATTACCTGAATTTTTATTACCCACTGCGATCTCTAATGGATTTGACATATAGTTTTTAGCTATACGTTCGATTTCCTTAGGCATAGTGGCTGAAAAAAGCCACACACGCTTTTCCGTAGAGGTATGCTTCAATATTTCATCAATATCCTCCTGAAAGCCCATATTGAGCATCTCATCAGCCTCATCGAGAATAAAATATTTAATGGCACTGATATTCACCACATCGCGGCTCAACAAGTCAATTAGTCGGCCTGGTGTAGCTGCTATAATATGGCATTTACGGCGTATCGATTTTATTTGTTCGCTAATGTTCGCACCACCATATACTGGTACTACTTCAATATCCTTTACACCTTTAGTGTAAGATTTTAGATCATTGCTAATCTGAACACAAAGCTCACGAGTAGGAGCTAGAATAAGGGCTTGTACATAATCCTCCTTTACATCTATCAGGTCCACTAGTGGGAGACCAAATGTGGCGGTCTTACCAGTGCCTGTTTGGGCTAATGCGATCATGTCGCGTGTCCCTGTAACTAGTTGTGGAATCGCTTGCTCTTGTATGGGGGTGGGGTTTTCATATCCTAATCGCTGGATATTGGCTAATAATCGGTCCGAAAGGCCGAGTTCACTAAATGAAGACATCTTTAAAATTGAACCGCAAAGGTAGGCTATATAGCGCTGTAAACCTATTTTTTTCTAAAAATTGAATAGGGATTCGATTTTTTTGTCCCTTTTAATCCACATTTGTTTTCGCGATTGATTTGATTTTTTAGCCAAGATGTATTGTTTTATATTGCGCTTCAAGGCACAAAACTGCCATAATCAGACCCAGACATCATCATGCCTATGCAATTTCTACACCTAATTACCAGTCTCTAAAATGCACAACCTCTAGTTTCTACTTGATTGATAAACAAGCTTCTACACTATATTCTCAATAATAATTTTTGTTATTTTTTAGGATAAAATTCGCAATTATTAACCTACACAAACGCTGGATTATGGCTACTCTTTTCCACCTCCTTGGGGGTATGGGTTATATTGCCTTATATTTATTTACTCGGTCATTCAAGGCCAATTGTGCGTGTAATCGAGAATTGTATATTTTGTTATTCAAGGTGTTTTAAAGACAACTATTGTATTACTCATATTCAAAATTTCTTGTTTTCTTGAATCTTTTCGGTTGTCAATATATCAAAAGAACCAAGTAACCACTCTATTTTTAAGAGAATCCATAAAAGAGTGGTAAAATCCGCTATTTTTGCGGCCTTATGATAGCTATAGAGAATATTTCCGTTTTTTTTGGGGATAGAATTTTATTTGATGAAATAAATTTTACGATACAATCGACCGACAGAATTGGATTAGTAGGCCGAAATGGCGCAGGAAAATCAACCTTACTCAAGATCATTTTAGGTCATCAATCGCCCGATGATGGACGTATTTCCCGATCTAATCAGACTACCGTAGGCTACTTACCACAGGAATTACACGTGGATTATACTAAAACCGTTTTTGAAGAGGCATGCACCGCTTTTGAGGAGGTTAATATCATTGAGGAGCGTATGGCTGTGCTACACGAACTGATAAGCAATACCACTGATCATGAATCCGATTTGTTTGAAAAACAACTACATGAGCTTTCTGACTTACAAGAGCTTCACATGCACCTCGGCGGATACCAACAAAGGGAAGAGGTCGAAAAAATATTAAAAGGTCTAGGATTTGTTCAAACAGACTTTGATAAGCCTGTGACTGAATTTAGCGGTGGCTGGCAAATGCGTATAGAATTAGGCAAAATACTATTAAAAAGGCCTGACTTTATGCTGCTCGATGAGCCTACCAATCACTTAGACATTGAATCTATTATATGGCTCGAAGGATTCCTAAAAACCTATCCAGGTGGCATACTACTTATATCGCATGATCAGCGTTTTCTCGATAATGTGACGAATAGGACCATTGAGATTGTAAGTGGCGATATATATGATTACAGTTGCAGCTACACTAAGTTCCTAGAGCTTAGGGAGATTAGAAGAGAGCAGCAAATGAATGAGCAAAAGCGTCAGGAAAAAATGATAGAGCATACTGAAATGCTGATCAGTAAGTTTCGCGCGAAGGCCAGCAAAGCAAAATTTGCTCAGAGTTTAATTACTAAGCTCGAAAAAGTGGATCGCATCGAAATTGATGATGTTGACACCAAGAGTATAAAGTTCAATTTTCCACCTGCTCCACGAAGTGGCCAAGTGGTTGTGAATGCGGTAAAAGTAGATAAACGCTATGATAATTTGCATGTATTAGATGAAATCAATTTCACCTTGGAGAGGGGAGAGAAAGTGGCATTTGTAGGAAAGAATGGTGAAGGCAAATCGACTTTTAGTAGATTGATAGCTGGGAAGGATAAGAATTTTACTGGCGACCTAGAGATTGGCTATAATGTGAGCATAGGCTACTATGAACAAAATCAAGCTGAGGCACTTGATGGCGATATTACCGTATTCGACACCCTAGATCACATAGCAACTGGCGAAATGCGTACTAGGGTACGCAACTTGTTAGGTGCCTTCTTATTCAGTGGTGACGATCAAGATAAAAAAGTAAAAGTGCTATCAGGTGGTGAAAAAGGTAGGCTTGCATTAGCCAAGCTGCTCTTAACACCTGTTAATCTATTAGTGCTCGATGAGCCTACAAATCACCTAGACATCGTATCTAAAAATATCCTCAAAGAATCCATTATGCGGTATGATGGTACTGTGATTGTGGTATCGCATGATAGAGAATTTTTGACAGGACTAACTGATAAAGTTTATGAATTTCGTCAGCGCAAAACCAAAGAATATTTAGGTGATATTCAATATTTTTTGACCACTAGAAATATTAGTTCGCTCGATCAACTGAGCTTAAAATCATCTTTAAAGCAAGAAGAAAAAAATACCAATAAAGGGAGCAATACGAACAAGCCTGTGTTATCAGGAGCTGAGCTCAAGGAACTTGAAAAAGAGCTGAAAAAATTGCAAAATAAGGCGAAGAAGCACGAAAATACCATTGCTGAATGGGAGGCTAAAATGAAAACCATCGAAACCAAGATGGCTGACCCCAGATTCTATATGGATGAAAAAGATTCGCCAAAAATAATTGCTGAATACAACGAGCTTAAGCTGAAAGTTGAAAAAGAATACAGCGACTGGGAATCATCACTTGCTGAAATTGAATTAATGGAAGCTAAAAAATAATGGGGCATTATCACTAGCTCCTCAACACTTACTAAGCGATTAGATTAGAACCGACCCAATAACACAAATCAATGCGATAATGGCGATGCCTGCGGCCCGGGCTTTACGTTTCTATCTTTTAGGTGGCCTATATATTACTAATTTTGAGTGAATTACACGCATTAAAAGTTGGTGAGTTTAACTGATCTTTTCCCCCCTCCCGTGCCACCTAAAAGGATATCCACTGCAATCCCTATCGCTGGCTGCGGGTTTACGATGGCTATCGCGATTTACGATTTACGACCCTGATGCTTATTGCAGCAACTGCACTAAGTCCAGTGTCTAGTATCCAGTGTCTAGTGTCACGTTATAGCAACTTCACTAAGTCTAATGTCCATTATCTAGTGTCTAGTGTCTGCTATTGTAGGTTCACAACTTTCCATTTTGAATTCTGATGCTTGTTATCAAAAGAGATTTCAGTCCAGCGTCCATTATCTAGCGTCCAAAGTCTAGTTGTATAAGCGATAGGGATATGAAAGGTTTAGTCATACTGATTGGCTAGTCTGAACTAGCCAATCAGTATGACCGAAGCGATAGCGTAGCCTGGAATAGCCCGGGCCGCAGGCATCGCCATAAGTACTTTAATGAAATGTATTACTAAGCCTCTCTAAGACTTACGCACCATTAAAATAATTGCTTTCACACCTAATCGCTGCTCTAATTTTTTTTAACAGCTACAACTTATTTGTTTGCCAAATTAAATTACACAATAACACTATTGTAATCCACAATAATTCTAAAATTGTAGCTCTATTACTGCCAGCTTACTTCGATTAGCATACCACAAATTGTAATCAATATTATTGACTACTGCACTCGCATTGCCATCCCACATCAGGTATTGATTAACCGCTGAATTATTGCTATACCACTTATTGTAATCAAGTGAATTAATGTTTCCATTTCCATCGTAGTCACCTGCATACAAGCAATAATATCCATCCACAAGTTTTAGCTGTGCTACTCCATACACTTGACTCATTGAAGTTGTGAAGTCATATCCATTATTATTGAGGTCAGTAGTTGAGATTGCTGTATTAGACATTACCCCTATGTGATTTCGAGGCAGGATGGTAACAAAATAATTACCTGTGGCTAAGCCTGGCACAACTACACCTACACTACCATCAATATCTAACAAATCTCCATTACAGGATATAAAACAAGCTTTTTGAGCCACTACTACATTTCGGTCACTCGCACTTCTCAACTGTAATAAGATCCAGTCACTTGCCTCAGTAGGGATTGCAGTTGCAGTCTCTGTTCCTGTATAGTTGTGTGGAGCTGTATTAAAAGGCTGAGCTGATGGTATCAAGTTATTGGTATTTAATGCTTGGGATTGGAGACAGCCATTTACATTGTTATAATATCCTTCTAGCAAAACCCTGGCATTAATTTTTTCAGGAGCTACATTGCAGATTTCCACAAAAAAAGAAGCTGAGGTGCCCAGCGCACATTCGCCATTATTAGGAGTAAATAAGACGGTATTAGCCCCTAAATTCGCTGTACTTGGATTAAAATTATTATTGACCACGCCTGGACCTGTCCACACACCACTTATCCCATCAATCGCAGTGGGCAGGCTGAATGATGGATCATCATTACAGTAGATCACGGCAGGAAAGAATACGGAGGGGACGATTGCTTGTTCTACAGTTACCTGAAGTGTATTGCTTGTGGCACACTGACCCATTACAGGCATAAATGAAAGTGTGATAGGACCACTTAACCCAACAGGATTAAAGCTGTTAGTACTAACACCTGGCCCTGACCAATTACCAGTAATGCCACTTTGAGTGGTATTGAGCTGCATAGCATTATCTTGATCACACATAATAGGCAATGGAGTTAAGGCAGGCACTACTGGCGTTATTGCGGTGAGCGCAATCACATTAGAGGTGGCAGGTTGTCCTGCTGCGTTATAAGCAATATAGGTATAAGATCCCGAAGCATTGACGGTATAGTTGATATCCTGAACTCCTGTGGGATTGCTATTATTATACCATTCTCCTCCGCAACCTATTCCTGTGATGGTAGCTGTAAGGGTTGCACTAGTATTGGCGCAAAAACTGGTAGTTGTGCTGCTTATACTTGCACTTACAGGTGCTAATGATCCTGATTCCTGATGTGTATGTCCTGAATCGCTAATAAGCTCGGTGTGGTAATTAGTCCATTCATTGCAATCTTCCATCAGCCAATATTTTAACCAGGGTATAACTATTTCGGATGTTCTTGTGTGCTGATCGGCATTAGAGAGAAATGGTCCCCATCCCAAGCAAGTAAATCCTTCCCCAAGAAAGCAAGCACTACCCCCACCTGAGTTTACAAAATTACAATGCGATGCGCCTATTATCTCATAATAGCCTTTGTATGAAGCCGACAAATTATTATAGAGCGGTATGGCATTATCTGCTACAGGGGCTACACAATCTTCAGATCCACCAATGATTAGTGAAGGAATATCCACACTTGCCGCTGAGCTCAACATGGATCCTGTGCCAGTGCTGCCTTCAGCAGCAGCCATATTACACAAAGCTGTAATATCAGCATTGCCTTGTGCAGCGCCAATTACCGCCGCCTTGGCGCCCATGGAATGGCCCATGATAGCCGTGCGTGCATTTATGTGGTTATAAAAGATGGAACTACTATTACTCCCTTCGGCAATCATCTTGCTACAAAGGAATGAAAGATCAAGCCCAAATGTGGTATGATTCGGTGAAAAACTGGTTTCAGTATTAGGAAAAACGAATATAAACCCATCAGGCACCATTGAATTAGATAACCAGGTGTAATCCAAATAATTTATTTGGAAACCATGACCATAGACTACAACAGGGAACTCACCGCTAGCCAATGGCGCATTAACCCCAGTACCTGTGCTGGGATAATAAACCCTTACTGGTATGCTGCGGTTAGCTCGGGCTGGATCAATATAGGTTAGATCACTATAGCCGATGTTATAAGGCTGTGCAATAAGCGAATATCCCTGAAATGCAAAAAGTAGGGCAAGTAGTAGTTTTATCAATTTTGACATACAATAATTAATTGCGGCAAAGTTAGAAATACACTGTCAAAAAATATAAAATAAATTCTAAAAAACGAATATTAGAATCATTTGAATACTGAATCTATTCTGTAGTTGTCGTGTTAATGCTCAAAATGAACCAAAATAATGGCAAAAACTGAAATTTATTTTAATTAATGGTCAAAAAAACAGAATAAAACGTATGTTAATATCATTACTAGTATTATATTTGGGTTCTAAAACAAATGAAAATCCAGATGAAAAGTATAATTAAATTTTTATCAGCTGGTTTCCTATTGGGATCTGGCTTGATCAATGCACAGGTGAGTTTGTCCTTTCAGACCGATTTTAACTGTAGTGCTAATGAGTATTGTGCTCAGCTGGTAGTAGCAGGCGAAAATTCAGGAGAGGCCTTAGGAACTTCATCTATTTATTTTACCTATAACCCCGCTGCACTACAATACAAAAACTATACAGCACTCGCATTAGATAGTAATCATATATGCCCTGGAGAAACAGTTGCTAAATATGATGCCCATCAATTTGATGCTTTGAATCCAGGAATATTGAATACAACAATGGTCTTGGGTCATGCTGGGTCGGGCTGCCCTAACCTTAACAATACAGGTTTGCCTGTGGCTAAGGTATGCTTCAACATATTGAACAGTAGTGCAAGCTCTAATCTACAATTTAATTCCAAGCACACCCAGTTTAATAAGTCTAGTGACAATATTACCCTTTTTAATGACTTGGTATTATTCGATAAGGATGAGTCATTGGATTGCAGCACCATATCAGGCATAAATAATCCATCAATTGAGAATTCAACTATTCAATTATCTCCTAATCCTACCACGGATATAATGGTAGCTCATTATGTAGCTTCGCAAGCCGCAGCTAAAGGCTCTATAAAGGTGTATAATGTTTCAGGACAAGAGATGATTAAAATGACTCCTGCTGTTTCCAAAGATTCAAATTTCTTTTCGATACCTACTAAGAATCTTCCTGTAGGTATGTATATCTTACAAATAGAAGATGCTAGCGGAAAACACAGTGTGCGATTTGTAAAAGATTAGTAGAAAATAATATCCTTAGTGATTGTACTTTTCAATCCTAAAATAAAAAAAGGCGACCAGTATTAGGTCGCCTTTTTTTATTTGTATTAGGCCACATCATTCAATGTTTTTTTATAGGAAGAAGGCTTAAGTGGCTTAGGACTCAATTAGTCTAAAAATCTGAATTTTCAACAACAATAACGCTTCAATTCCACAGTCTTCACGCTATAAGATGCCAATCCTCTTAGCAAAGCTAATGATGACTGATTGTGTATAAAATATCTATTCTGACCTGATAAGATTTTCTTTATCCCACTTAAAAGATGATGGAAATCAGAACTAGACTATAGCTGTTGATTTTTTTTAACAACAGTAATTTTAGAACATGGTTATCAGAATTGAATTTAGATTAGTCCATTGTGTATCTCAGCAAGGTTCACAGGGCAGTCTCTAAATCCTAGACTAATGGGTCATTTTTTCAATATCATCAATATTGCCAAACACCACAAGAATATCTCCAGCAGACAATGTAAATTCTGGGTCTATAACTCCTACTACTTCTTTATACTTTTGTGTTTTGCCAAGTAAATTCTTTTTGGTTTTTTCTTGTATAATGGTAATAACATTCAGATTATATCGCTTTCTAAAATCGGCTTCTTTAATCTTTTGACCTATGTATTTTTGTGGCAATACAATTTCGATAATTTTGTGTTTATCGTCGAGGTTAAAAGAATCTACCGTACCAAGCACATCAAACTTATTGGCCCATCTTTCTGCTGTTTCTTCTTCAGGATGTACAATCTCTTCGATGCCCATGCTCTGTAACACAGTTTGATGCAAGGGGTTAATTGCTCTACCTATTATGCGTTTAGGATTTTTTTGTTTTATAAGTGCTGTACTTAGTATGGATGCACCTGTATCTTCGCCGATTGCAATGATTACATAATCAGCATCTACGATAGGTAATGAGTCGATCGCATTATCATCCGTTGTATCCATACAGATCGTATGCATGATCTTATCTTGTAGCATTTCAGCTTTTTTCATATTGAAATCTACACCTATGACTTCGTGGCCAAGATGAGTGAGTTGTAAGGCTAATGAAGCCCCAAAATTTCCTAAACCTATGATTATAAATTTCATACTACAGATTATTTATTGTAATGGCTAATGATATAAAAAAATAATGGTATTCACTTGCGTAACCAAAATAATACATTTTAGTTAGTTAATAAATACTTCCTCTTGAGGATATTGATGTCTTGGAGTTTTTACTTGTACAAGTGAGTAAAATATAGCAGTTATCATTGTAAGTGCGCCCACCCTTCCAAGTATCATAGTAACTACGAGAACATATTTGCTCTCAGAACTTAATGTCGGCGTGATATTAAGTGAGAGCCCTACCGTACCATAGGCTGAAAATGCTTCAAAGCATGCCTGCATAGCATTGAGGTGCGGATCAAATATTCCTACAAGTAGGGTACAAAGACCACAAATGATAAATGACAAACATATTATTGCAAAAGCCTTGAGGATGGATCCTTGAGGTATTTCTTTCCAACCTATAGTCATACGGCTACGACCTAATACTTGATGATAAATATTTAAAGTTGCAATGGCAAATGTGCTGGTTTTAATACCCCCACCAGTTGAGCCTGGGGAAGCTCCTACCCACATTAAGAAAATTGTAAATAAAATGGTGGGGTAGGTAAGCATGCCCATGTTTACCGTGTTAAATCCCGCTGTTCTAGGACTTACCGAGAGAAAAAATGCCTCTACCCATTTTCCATACCATTCGTGATCTTTTAGTACGCCATTGAATTCGCTAACAAAAAAGAATACAGTACCTACAGTTAATAAGATTGTAGTGGTAACCATCACGATCTTCGTATTCAATGTGACGATAGGTCTTACAACATTTCTCGCTCTTTCTCCTTGAAACTTCTTATACCTATAAATCACCCAGTCTCGAATATAGTTTGCATAACTGCTAAGTATCAGGAATCCTATCCCGCCGAGTATTATAAGAAATGCCACTGTGATATGCAATGCATAATTAAAACGAACTGTATCTTCATACAGATTATTGCTCAGGGTGCTAAATCCTGCATTGCAAAACCCTGAAACTGCATGAAACACTGCAAAAAATATCTTAGATCCCTCATCACTAAAATACTGATGTCCAATACTTAAATATATAATTACCGCCCCTACAAACTCTATTACGACTGTGAAAAGTATGATCCTTATTAAACTGCTAAATGTATTGGAGATGGATGTGGCACTTATCATATCCTTCACCATTAACTGGTTATGAAAACTACTTTGATTCGTAAACATAAGACCAAAAAGACTGGTATAAGTCAATATACCCAATCCACCGACCTGTATCAAAAATAAAATGAAGGACTGCCCTAATCTTGTAAACTCCTTACTCACATCCAGTGAGGCAAGACCAGTAACACATACGGCGCTGGTGGACGTGAAAAGCGCATCAATGAAACTAATCCCATTGCGCGTGGATCGAGGTAGCATCAATAACAAAGCTCCAAAAAATATGATCAACAAGAAACTTACCACAAAAATACCAGCGGGATGCAGGGGTACCTTGATCTCATACAATGAATTGGAAAACTCCTCGAAAAATAAAAATATTACAAATACTGATAATAGTATCCTATGGACTTCCTCTCCTCCCAGTATATGATAACCTAATAAATTCGATATCTGAATAATAAATATCAAAAAACCTAATAACCCCAAAAACAATTGCCCATACTTCTTCGATTTATCCTTCCCTAAAAAAGACTTTTGAACCCTAAAGGTTATATTAGCTAAAAATATTAAATTGAGACCTATGTAAACATTTGATACCAAGGATTGAATCTCATGAGACTGTACAAATCCAATGTCAAATAACATTAAGAATAACCAAAATACACTTAGAAAAAATGTAAAGCGGTTATTGAGTTTTATAAAATTCATTTTTGCCTAAAAATTTCTTTTTTCTGATGGTGCATGAATGGTTAGAGAAAGGTTTAGACAATTTCCGAAACCTAATTTCCGTGGGGGCAAAAATAAGGCTTTTTATAATTTCCTCACAAATCATATTTAATACTAAACTATTCTACAGAATAGCCTCTGCTACTTACTTGGTTTTTAAACCTTATCAAACAACAAACTAACTGATTATACGGCTCAGACACCTGCTTGCCATAGAGTTAACCTTTTCTAATTTCCATTATCTGTAATTACAATTATTTTTCAGTTGAAATTTCTTATTGTATATTTGTGCATTAATCAAAAAAAATATGAATAAAATGCTAATTAGTTTTAGGTTTTTGCTATTTGCTTTTCTATGTTTCAGCATAGCTGCTTGCGGCGACGACACTGATGATACTGACACCGACACAGGTACTAATAATTGTGCTACTGCCGCGGATGACGGTCTAATCGCTAAAGTTGATGGTGTTTCTTGGTCAGCGAACATAGTTTCTGCTAATGATAATCCAAGTGGAACCACTATCACCATTGCAGCTGTTACTACCACTGGTTCACAAATTCAGTTGAGTAATATTAGCGCAGCTACAGGCACGACTTCACTTACTGGCGGAAAAGCTAGTTATGTGAAAGCTGGTACTGGTGTATCCATCCCTTCCACTAGTGGCACACTTACAATTTCAAGTTATGGCAATGGAACCTTATCAGGTACATTCTCTTTTACTGCAAGCATTACAAATACATCTACTGGTGCAGTAGAGAGCTACGCTATAACTTGCGGATCCTTCTCTAACTTAACCATTAATTAATTCGGAATCTCAAACTCATCGATTCCTTATTCATAAGAACAAGTGCCCAATAGTATTATGCTATTGGGCTTTTTTATTTTTACACCCTCCACAATTGTACCCATAAATTTAACAAAAAAATAAGCTCATACAAATTAATGGTCATATAGCTATCCTTAGAACGATCATCAACTAGCCTAATAAGTTCTAGGTAAACTCACTTAACGCATCAAATAGCTTAAACATTTTTTATTAGGTTAATAATTTTTCCATTATGGCGATGCCTCCGGCCCGGGCTATAACTTTCGAATCAATTTTTTTTATAAG